>JBDSMM010000111.1:0-9433 GCA_039915825.1 Gammaproteobacteria bacterium
GCCGTCTATCACGCTCCCTTCCGAGGGCAACACCGCGCCCTTGCCGCTGTCGATGCCTACCGCCTTGAGTTTATCCTTGTTTTCCGCATAGTAGGCGTAACCAAAATAACCCAGGGCATTCTTGTCTCGGGCCACACCCTGCACCAGCACGTTATCGTCTTCGCTGGCAGTGTAATCACCACGGCTGGACTTGGACTTGCCCACCACTGCCTCGGTGAAATAGTCGAAGGTGCCTGAGTCGGAACCGGCTCCGTAGAGCACTAACGGCGCATCGGGCCATTCGGCGCGCACCTGGTTCCATTTGGTAATCTTGCCTTGCGCCTCAGGGGCCCAAATCTTCTTGAGATCTTCCACGGTCATGTTGACCGCCCAGGTATTTTCAGGGTTGATGACCACGGTAAGGGCGTCATAGGCCACCGGCAATTCGATATATTCAATGGCGCCCTCAGCCGTCATGCGCGAGCCTCTCGATACCGTCAGGCCATCTGAACCGCCGATCCGGCAAGCCTCGATTTCGCTGGACGTGATCGGCCTTGAGGCATTTTGAATATCGATCTCGCCGCGGCAGAGTTTCTTGAAACCGCCGCCGGTACCGGAGATACCCACGGTAACTCGCATCTTGCCCTTAGTTGCCGCCTGGAATTCCTCAGCCACCGCCTCGGTGATAGGGAATACCGTGCTGGAGCCATCGATCTTGATAGTCTCTGCGCTGACTAGGGTAGGGGCTGCGCTTAACGCAGCTCCCATCAGGGCCGCCAGACCCAAATTCCTTAATGTTGTATGCTTGCTCATGTAATGTCTCCTGATTGAAGCGGATGGGGTATTTTGCTGTGGGCATCATCTCAGGAAAATATTTCAGTTTGATGAAAGCCCGCTAACATAGTTATGTTTGTGACGTTTTATGCCGGTTATCATTTAAAACCCTACGGAATCATGCAGATAGGTCCTCCCTGAAACCCGCGGTATCCCCGAACGTGGACAGAATTTGATCGCGTGCCTGATAGGCCAGTGCGCGTCTATCCTCTGCCTGGGTGGACAGCGGCCGACAAAAAGTCAGCTTTACCTCTATGGCGGGTTGACCCAATAAATTCCACAGATGTGGCAACAAATTTTCCTCGCCGACAAACGGAGCGGCGGGATTTACGCCGTGCGGATGCGGATATGCGATGGCTACGGCCTGTATCTGGGCACGTGCCCGGATGGCGGACTGCAACAGGCGAGCATGGAAACGCTGCACGGTCATTCCGCAGGTCGAAGTGCCCTCGGGAAACACGATAAAATTATTTTTCTGTAGCAAACTCCAGGTCATTTGATCCGCCGCCATGGCGGTGTCGTTGGTATCGCCGCGTTTGATAAACAACGTGCCATTGCGCACTGCCATGGCGCCGAAGATGGGCCAGTCGCGCACCTCCTGCTTGGCTACGAAGCGGGCATCGAGCACGGCCGCAAGGCAGACGATATCCAGCCACGATATGTGATTGGCAACGAACAGCGTAGGGTGGGGGTTAATCCGGCCGTGGATCCGAATGCGCAAATTGAGAATGCGGCACAGCTTGCGGTTCCACCACTGCACAACTGCTTGTACATGGCGCTGTGGATCAGCATGGCGACGTGCCAGTCTATGCACCGCGCCCAACACAAGGTGCGCAGCGATCATGCCCAGCAGTAAATGCCAAACGAGCTGCATCAGCCGCAGCAAGCGGCACGATTGGGAGATCATAAATGCGTGGCGATAAGTGCTGATTGGTTTGTTATAAGATTCTAAGGCGGCTTCGGCGCTGTGCGCCTGTGTCGCCCCGCCTTATCTTCATTTCGTGCTACCCACGGCTGCCGGTAGCGGATGAATAAAATGCTGCGTATTCGCCTTTAAGCTGTTACGAATTGCTTGATACTAACTGCGGTTGCGATTGACAAAGTGACGGACATAGCGCGCATTCAAGCGATCCGCATTTAGCAATACGAACAGATCGGCAACGTTGAAATCCGGATCCCACGAAGGCTCGCCACATACCACGGCACCCATGCGCATATAGCCTTTAAGGAGCGGCGGCAGATCGACTTCCGTTTCATTGTCTGCTTCACTCAACAGCGGCACCGGCACCTTGGGGAACACGCGCCATTCTGGAGGGCTCAAGTGGCTGCGCAATAACCGGCGGCAAATCGATGCAACCCGCTTGGTGCCCAGTTCCATAGGGATACTGGCGCAGCCCATGAGGTAATCGTATTTGTTCATCGCCATATAGCGCGCCAGCCCTGACCACAACAGACCAATGGTTGCCCCGTTGCGGTAGTCAGGATGCACGCAGGTACGCCCAACCTCCATGAAGCGGCCGGGGATGGCCAGGATTCGGCTCATATCAAATTCAGCTTGGGAATAATAACCGCCGGTGAAGTGCGCCTGCACATCCGTGAGGATGCGATAGCAGCCCACTACCCGATCGTTGGCAACATCGCGTACCAGTAAATGCTGGCAGTACGGGTCGAAGTGGTCGCTCTCGATGCCTATCTCACCACAATCCAGCACCGCGCCCATTTCCTCGACAAACACCTGGTAACGCAAACGCTGGGCATCGCGCATGTCGCTGTAGGTGGACGCCAGGCCAACCTGAAGTTTCGGCGGGTGGAAATAATCAAGAAAAGGTGCGTTGAGGGCTTTGACATATTGTGCGGGAAGGGCCATGTGCAATCTCCTGCTCGTGTTTATCGAATGAGCAAAGATTGAGGCTTGAGCATTACGGCGCTGTGACGTGTTTATTAATTTTTTGTGACAGCGAGAAAATGCTGCGGTGATATTTGTTTGGTGTGCCACGGAAGGCGGGGTGGCTGTTGCGAAGGAAACAGGTTTCTCCTGAACTGCCTTTACTAGCAAGCCGGATCGAGCGTAGCGCCCGCAAAACGGGATACACTCGATCCGATGGCTATTACTTACGAATTACAGAGGGCCGCGACGCCAAGGACCCGTGATGGCACACGTCATGCCGCTGCCCGGCGTGCCGTCTCCGAACACGTTCACGAACAGAATCTCGCCATCGGGACTGAAACAGGCGCCGGCAAATTCACTGTCGTTCAGGCGGTTGACGGCAAACTCGAAAGGCTCGCCATCGCGGGTAAGACCAATGAGCCGGTTCACGTTGGTGATGCCCGGCGCCAGCGGATGTGTGTCGCCGTCAACCGAACCGGAATCGTCTTCGCAGAGCAGGATTCCGCCGCTGGGCGTGACGCAAAGATTATCGGGCGAGTCCAGCACACTTTGGCCCGTGGATTCAAATACCAGCACAAGCTCACCGCCGGTGCTTGACGTGGGCGTGTATTGCCAGACCTGGCCGTAGCCCTCGGCGAAGCCATCGGAATTCACGTCGCCGTTCTTGACATCGCCGCCACTGGTGGCAACGAAATAGACCGAACCGGCCTCGCCACGGAATATGCCTTCCAGGCGATTGAACAGCGCGCCGCCTTGGTTAAAACCTTGAGTAAAAGTACGTGCCGCACCGCCTTCGAGATCCGGATCGGGATCGGCAATCGTCACCCATGCGGCCGGCAGCGCCGCACCGACGGTCTGTCCCTGGCGGGTATCCAATCGCGGACGACCCGTAACCATCAACATCTGCAAGATGCCGCCCGCCAGCAAGTCGGTGGGGTCCACAGGCAGGTAACGGTAGAAACCGCTGCCGCGTCCGGAACCGGCATCTTCGGTCTGATAGACGATACCGGTATTGGGATCGGCCACTGCGGCCTCATGGGAAAAACGGCCCATGGCCGGAATCGGCACGGCGGGAACGGTTGCGTTGGCTGAAACCGGCACGAAAAAATTGTAGCCGTGCTTTTTCTGCCATCCTTGAGCGGGGCCGGCGGTGGTCTCCTCGGAGGTGATCCATCCGGCATCGTTAAATGCCAAGCCGCCGGAGCAGTTCACGATGGTGCCGTTGAGACTTACGAAATCGCGCACCACGCGACGATGACGCGGGTCATAGTCAATTGTTACCGTACCGCCCACGCCAAGGGCATCGTATTTCGTGGCGTTGGGGCCACCCACGGCAGCGATTAAATTACCCGGTGTGTTACGCACTTCGTGATTGCGGATCAGGCGCACCGTGCCATCAGGGCCGGGAAATGCCGCCATGCCGTCAAGGTTACGCGCGACGAAACCGCCCGCAGTCAGCGCATCCCCGATCTTGTTGAATGTGGTGTAGCGGAAACCATTCGGCAGCGCGAGAATCTCATCGCCATTCTGATCACGCACCGCTGCCAGCGCGCCGTAGCTGTTGGCCTGAGGACTGCGGCCACGCCTATTGTCGGCGGCGAGTGCCGAATGCGAGGTAAGTATCTGCAGCGTTGATGTGCTGACAACGGCGCCTCCGGCCAGGAAGGCCGAGCGCTTCAAGAAGGTGCGTCGGTTTATCTCCTCAGTTTTCTTAAAATCCATTGCGTGATCTCCAATATGAAATGGGGGGGCTATCCTTGGGTAAGTTTTCAGATGAAGTAATGACGTCCCTGTCCAAGACTATAGTGGAGGTTATGTGTGTCAGGATTATTAAGAATCGATTTCGGTACAATGATGGTTGCGTTAGCCGATGGCGAAGCGGATGCTATAATTTGCTGATGAAGAAGACTTCGATGACATCCGATACAGATAAAAACGGCGCGTGCGATCAAGAAAATTTATCAGACGCGGCTCAAATCAATAATGAAGCAGGCGAAAAACAGACTTCAGAAGAGTACCAGCCGTGGGACGATGGCTTTCGGGTCAGCATGCTACTGCTGCTCGTTATGGGCCTGCCGCTGTTTCTCGCCAGCCTGTATTTTGTGCTCTATGCTATCTTTGCGCGCTGAACGGGCTTGACGGAAAAGCGATAGCCCGCACTGCGTACGGTTTGAATCAGACGCTCGCAACCGTGAATCTCCAGTGCCTTGCGCAGCCGCAGAATATGCACATCAACCGTGCGCTCCTCGACATAGACATTGCTGCCCCACACCAGATCGAGCAATTGCCCGCGACTGTACACACGCTCGGCGTGCGTCATGAAAAAATGCAGCAGGCGAAATTCGGTCGGACCCAGCGTTACAGCATCATCGCCGGAATAAACGAGACGGTTGGCGGGATCGATGTGCAGGCCGCCGGCCTCAATGATATCGTCGGTGGCTTGCGGTGCGGTGCGGCGCAACACGGCCTTAATGCGCGCGAGTAATTCATTCGGCGAGAATGGTTTGGTGACGTAATCGTCGGCGCCAACTTCCAGGCCTTTGACCTTGTCTTCTTCCTCGCCGCGCGCGGTGAGAATAATAATCGGCACCTTGCGAGAAAATTCGGTTTTTTTCAGGCGCCGGGCGAAATCAATACCACTCTGGCCCGGCAGCATCCAGTCCAACAAAATCAGCAGTGGAAGTTCGCGTGTTATCGCAGCCTGCGCCTGCTCGGCATCCGCCGCTTCTTCGTAATCATAACCGGCGCGTGACAAGGTAAAGCCGATCATTTCCCGAACAGCCGGTTCGTCTTCCACAATGAGTAGTTTACGAGACATGGCTAAACCTTCGTTTCCGGATAGTTAAGGTAGAGTACGCTACACCTATTAGAAAAGAAGATTATGACATTTATGTTACAGGCCGCCCAATATGAGTAAAGCCTGTCGGTCGGCTCAAGCCGAAGGCGGAGCCGACAACGATTGATCACCCTACTCTCAAAGGGGGATCCGCTGCGCTTAATCCGACCTACATACTATAAGGTTAAGGTTATTGAATTACGCCAGCTGTTCTTTCGTTACTTGCAAACGACGTTCCGGAAGAAATATCCCCCACCACCATTTATCGGTCAGCCGCTCATCCACAGCCATAAATTCGACCAGCACATCCTCTTCATTTACCGGTTTGGATATCTTCTTTACCTCGAGTTCCACGCCGCAAGTGTTGATATAACGCTCGCCGAGTCTGATAACCCGGCCGGTTGGCGCTTGAATCTCGGTTAACAATTGCTCATTGTTCATGCTGCTCATGTCGTCTTACTCCTCAACGGTGCGAATATATTTATATGAGGGGTACAGCCTAATCGCGAATTGTGAATGCCCCGTTACGAATGCATGAAGAGGGCGCTAAAAACAGATTAGTGTCGTGTCATCACCCTGTAATATTTGCGTCATAGTTCTGTAACAATTCTTCGCCATGATTACGCACCATGAATTACAGGCGCCTAAATTTCTAAACGGGGAGATTAACAATGAAGCATCACATCAATAAAAAACTTTTTGCAACTATGGCGGGTTTAATGATCGCTGCGCCATTTGCAGCGCAGGCAGCTGATGGTGGTACCACCCTGTACGGTCAGGCGCGTATTTCGGTAGATTCCGCGGATAACGGCGCTGAACGCGTCACCCGGGTTGCTAACCGTGACACGAACCTGGGCGTCAAAGGCTTCGAGAACCTGGGTAATGGTCTGAAGGCCATCTTCCAGTTTGAGACGCAAGTCGACCTTGACGACGGCGGCGCAAGCTCCGGCACATTATTCAGCTCAGGCCGCAGCAGCTATGTCGGCCTCGTAAGTGAGTTCGGCACCGTGGCGCTGGGCGTCATTGATTCTCCGCACCGCGAGAGCACGGACAAGATTGACGTCTTCAGCAATAGCCTGGCCGATCACAACACCATCATCGGCAATGTCGGTAACGGCAACACGGGCGCAGAATTCAACCGGCGCGAACCCAACACCATCAACTACTGGAGCCCGAAGTTTAACGGCTTCCAGGTCAAGGGGCAGGTTCGTGTAGATGAAGTTGCCGGTGTCGACCGTAATCGCTACAGCGTAGCTGGCCTTTATGAAAATGGTCCTTGGTACGCCGCCCTTGCCTACGAAATACACGGAAAAGAAGGCACCCCCGTTGATCCAGACGGCAAAGGTCCGCTCCCCGCCGCTGGCACGAATGACACGGCTGGCTTTAAATTCGGCGTTGCGTATGCCTTTAATGAAGAAAAGACCCGCGTAGGCTTTATCTACGACAGAATCTCGGAAGATGATGCCGACTCGCGTTTTGACCGCAATGCATACTACGTTAACCTGTCGCACAAACTCGATAATAACGTGTTCAAGGTCGGCTATGCCCGCGCTGAAGAGAGCGATGCTGCGGTAGGCGACGATGGCGCGGATTTCTACTTCCTTGGATTGAGTCACGCCCTATCCAAGCGCACTGAGATATTTGGGCTTTACGCAGCCACCAACAATGAAGACAACGGCCGCTTTGGACTTGGTAACAGCACCAACGGTAATATTGCCGCCTCCGCCCCCGGCGCTGACCTTGACGGCTTCTCACTCGGCGTCACTCACAAGTTTTAAATCTTCAATACCGCCCTCACCGGGACGCCTTCGGGCGTCCTTTTTTTTGCCTGTGCCCACGTGTTTACCAGCCGCTCCCGCTAATTTCGATTTATTTCCCTCCCCCGCGAGGTAGGTTGGATTAAGCGTAGCGTATCCCCCTTTGCGGGCAGGATAGTCAATTGTTGTCGGCTCCGCCTTCGGCTTGAGCCGACCTATCTGTCTTACTCAAACATCACCCTCTTCCGCCAAGCATCCATATCCTTGTCTAAAATTTGTGCTTAAATTACATGAACCCTGAGACCGACCAAACAAAGGAGCGTACTTATGAAACAAATTTTGCTGCCAATCTTGTTTTGCCTTGGCTTCACTGCACCTGTCCTTGCCGAAGATGTCTCACCTATTCCCCGCCTGCCCGCATTGGTGGAAACCATCAGCGTGAGTGGGCTCGGCAAGGTCACACTCACCCCCGACCGCGTAATTTTTACGGTAGGCGTGCAGACTACTGCCCCGACGGTTGAGGATGCGGTGAATCAGAACAATGCCAAGATCGCCAAAGTGATCGCCGCGCTGAAAAACGCCAAGGCCACCGACGAAGAAATTCGCACCTCGAATTTTTCCATCTATCCGCAACAGGAATATAAGGAAGGCCAGGCGCCGCGCGTGACCGGCTACCAGGTATCGAATGATGTTACCGTGACGCGCGACCAGGTCGGCGATGCCGGAAAATTATTGCAGGCGGCTATCAGTGCCGGCGTCAATCAGGCCTCAGGTCTTACCTTCACCGTGTCCGATCAAACCCGGGGACGCGATGCCGCCCTCAAAAAAGCCTTTGACGATGCCCGCGCCAAGGCCGAAGTGTTGGCACAAGCTGCGCAACGCAGCCTGGGCCGCGCCATCTCGATTACCGAAGGTACCGCGCCACAAACTCCGCCCCAACCGATGCTGCGAACCATGGCAGTGATGGAATCGAAGGTTAGTGACGTACCGGTTTCACAGGGCACGGAAGAATTGAGTTTCACCGTCTCAGTAATCTTTGAATTGCGGTGATTTGTGCATCGTTTTGAATAATCTGGAAAGGCCTATAAATGGAGTACGCATGAACAAGATCAGAAAAACAGTGTTACTTGCCACACTAGCCCTACCATTCCTGGCGGTTGCTTCAGAGGCAGGCGGCGGCAACACAACCTTGTACGGCCAAGCCCGACTATCCATAGATTCTGTGGATAACGGTACGGATCGTGTCACCCAGATTGCCGACACCGAATCCCGTTTGGGCATCAAGGGTTTTGAAAATTTGGGTAATGGCCTGAAGGCGGTCTTTCAGTTGGAGGTTGCCGTTAACCTGGAAGATGGGGCTGGCACTACCGGTACGCTATTCGCCCGGGGTCGTAACAGTTTTATCGGGCTTGAGAGCAGCCTGGGCACCGTGGCACTGGGCCTTTACAATTCCCCCTACCGGGAAACCACGGATAAGATAGATGTCTTCGGCTCCAGCCTTGCCGACCATAACACTATCATCAGCAATGTCGGCAACGGCAATACCGCAGCGGAGTTCAATCTGCGGGAGCCTAATACCATCAATTACTGGAGTCCGAAGTTCAACGGCCTTCAGATTAATGGTCAATACCGGCTGGATGAAATCGACGGTATCAATCAGGACCACTACAGCGTGGGCGGCATTTACGAGAACGGACCCTGGTATGCGGGTATCGGCTACGAGGTGCATGGCAATGAAGGTAGCCTCATCGATGCCGATGGCGCCGGGCCGCTACCTGCGGTGGGCACAAACGACACCAAGAGCTTCAAAGCCGGGGTGGCGTATGTCTTCAATAACGACAAAACCCGCGTGGGCTTTGTTTACGACACTATCTCAGAGGCGGATGCCGACACGATTTTCGATCGCGATGCCTATTACGTGAACCTGTCGCACAAGCTCGATAACAATGTCTTCAAGGTCGGCTATGCCCATGCCAACGACAGCGATGCCGCTGTGGGAGACGATGGCGCCGACTTCTACTTTGCAGGCTTAAGCCATAACCTATCCAAGCACACTGAGGTGTACGCCCAGTACGCCGCCACAGACAACGAAGATAACGGGCGCTTTGGTCTCGGCAACAGCACCACCGCTAATACGGC
>JBDSMM010000122.1:0-3593 GCA_039915825.1 Gammaproteobacteria bacterium
GATATTGCGATCTGTGCGCCGGTGGTTGAGCGCGAGGCGCGCGAGCAGCATAAGGATTTAACCGCGCATTGGGCGCACATGGTGGTGCACGGTAGCTTGCATCTGTTAGGCTATGACCACAACGATGACGATCAAGCTGAGGTAATGGAAGTGCTTGAAATTAGTATATTAACCCGAATGGGTTATGCCAATCCCTACCTTGAAACAGACGGTGTATGAACGAAGACCTTCCTAGTACCGAGCTCACGCAACGCTCCTGGTTTGAACGATTAAGCCATGTGTTGCTGGGCGATGAACCTCAAGACCGCGAAGATCTTACCAAGCTGTTGCGCGATGCCGCGCAACGTAATCTGATAGACATTGATGCGCTCGCCATGATCGAGGGCGTACTCGAAGTCGCAGAGATGCGCGTGCGCGACATCATGATTCCGCGCTCGCAGATGGTGGTGGTGGAGCACGATGTGGAACCGGAGCAATTTCTTCCGGTGATTATCGAATCGGCTCACTCACGGTTCCCGGTCATCGGCGAGAGCCGCGACAAGGTGGTTGGCATCCTGCTCGCCAAGGACTTGCTGACTTATTTCAAAAACGGAAAGAACAGTGCTTTTCAATTACGCGACGTGTTGCGTCCGGCTATCTTCGTGCCCGAGAGCAAGCGTCTCAACGTGTTGCTCAAGGAATTCCGCGCCAATCGCAATCACATGGCCATCGTCGTCGATGAATACGGCGGCGTGGCGGGCCTTGTTACTATCGAAGATGTACTGGAGCAGATCGTCGGCGAGATTGATGACGAGCACGACATCGAAGAAGAAAGTTTCATCACCAAACACCGAGATACAAGTTATACGGTAAAGGCGCTGACCCCAATCGAAGAATTTAACGAACACTTCAGCACTGACTTCAGCAATGAGGAATTCGACACCATTGCCGGCCTCGTCGTGCATCACCTCGGCCGTTTGCCAAAGCGTGGCGAAAGTTTGACGCTGGATAATATGCGCTTTAAGGTGTTGCGCGCGGACAGTCGGCGTATTCATCTGCTGCGCGTAAATATACCGCCAGCGCCGGGCACACGGACTCAATCAACGTCCGACGTGTGAGCCGCTTTATCAATTCCCTGTGGTATACCACCGGCACACGCGGTGATTTGCTCGCCTTGCTGGCTGGTGCATCACTGCCCCTTGCATTTGCCCCATTTCACTTATTCCCAATCGCAATCCTCGCGCCCGCATTGCTGTTTCTGGTATGGCTGGATGCGACACCGCGCAGTGCGTTCCGGCGTGGCTGGTTATTCGGCGCAGGAATGTTCGGTGTCGGCATATCGTGGATCTACGTAGCGATTCATGATTTTGGCCACTCGAATATTTTTACCGCTGTATTATTAACCGGTGGCTTTGTTGCATTTCTCGCATTATTTCCTGCCGTGCTGGGTTATCTCGTTACACGGGTTTTTCCTGCGCAGAATAAATCCAGCTCAGCGCTGAAATTACTACTCGTATTTCCCGCTGCATGGACGCTTTTTGAGTGGGTACGTAGCTGGATATTGACCGGCTTTCCGTGGCTGAACATCGGCAATAGCCAGATCGATGCGCCACTCGCAGGTCTGGCCCCGCTACTCGGCGTGTACGGCATGTCTCTGGCGACGGCCTTCAGCGCCGCGCTGCTGGTGCGCCTGTTGCTTGCTGAAAAAAGTGCGAGGCTGCGCCCACTTTTTACGTTCGTCATTTTGTGGAGTATTGCCGGGCTGCTAGTACACATCGAGTGGACGCAGCCACTCGGCAAGCCGCTGCAAGTGGCCCTGATCCAGGGCAATATCCCGCAGGATGTGAAGTGGCGGCCCGAACAACAGCAACGCACGCTAGAGCTTTACATCGACCTGACGCGGCGTCATTGGGGTAGCGATATCATCCTGTGGCCGGAGGCGGCGCTCCCGACGTTTTATCATGAAGTTGCGGATAATTATCTCGCACGCTTGCAAAGCGATGCGCGCACGCACGGCACGGATTTGCTCATTGGTTTACCGGTGCTCGATCAGACGACCGGCCGTTATTACAACAGCGTGATGAGTCTGGGAAGCTCGCAGGGTTTTTATCACAAGCAACATCTGGTGCCGTTCGGTGATTACGTGCCGCTGCAAAACTGGCTGCGTGGCCTGATCGGTTTTTTCGATCTGCCCATGTCGGGTTTTAGCCCTGGCCTTCGCGATCAGCGTCTGCTCCAGGTGGCTGGTCACAAAGTGGGCATTTCGATCTGTTATGAAGATGTATTTGGCGAAGAGGTAATCCACAATTTGCCGGAGGCGAGCCTGCTCGTTAACGCTACCAACAATGCCTGGTATGGCGATTCGCTCGCACCTCCGCAACACTTGCAGATGTCGCGCCTGCGTGCCCTCGAAACCGGCAGGCCGGTGCTGCGCGTAACCACTAATGGCATCTCTGCCATTATCGATCCCAAAGGCGAGATTGTTACCCGCTCACCACAGTTCAAAACCTATGTGATAACCGGTACCGTCCAACCCATGCAAGGCACCACGCCCTACGTGCGCTTTGGCAACGCGCCGGTCTTGTTACTGCTCGCCCTGATGATGGGTGCAGGTTACCTGTTGAATCGCAGATGAACGAGACGTTATTTCCAGGGTCATGGCCTGCGAACTATCGGGCAACTGCCGGGTTATTCGTTTTCACTTCCCGCTATGCGCTGGAATGTTATTGCATGACACTTGGGGCAGGGCGGGATGCGACCGGTAGCATGAAAATGCATTGCCTGCCCACAAGCGGTGCAACTTAATGTGCCGACGCCAGTGACTTCACCGGTATGCCATACGCTCATGTGCTGGGCCTCGTCCGCATTCTTGGCCTGCAGGCCGAGTCTGTCCAATTCCAGCCGTGTTCTGTCGACCATCGTGGAAAACACATCAAGGACGCGCTGCTCGATTAATTTTAAATCGAAGCTTAGCCAGGCTGCCAACTCCTTGCCGGTGGAGGTCACGTACTGCGCGGCGTCATGCAGATCGCGTTTAACATAGACACCGATCTTTTCAGCCTCATCACGCGTGAGTTCGCCTAATTCCACAGCCTTTTTCTTGGCGGATTCGATATGCTGCTGGATGCTGGGCAATGCCTCGTGCTCGGCATGTTCAAGTGTCACCTTGACGCGTTCCAGCATGCGATTGTAAGCATGGACAAGCTTTTCGCTGGTGTTATTTTCGGTCATAACGGCAGTCTCCCGGAAGTGTTAGTGGCTAGTGTGTACCAACAGCGCAGGGCTGCCTAGCGGGGGTATCAATTCAGGTGCCACGGTTCATGCATCAGGCCAGGGCAGATAAGGGTGGATAAAAAGCCAAAAGCGGCGGGGCATTGCACTATGTCTGCCAGCATCATTTGTCGCCCCCGCCCCGCTACGGTATCCTTGCACATTTTCGCAGGCCTGACACCCCATGGATGAACACTACCACCCCGCCGCCATTGAAACCGAGGCCCAGCGCTACTGGGACGAGGCGCAGGTTTTCAAGGCCGTGCCGGACTCTTCGCGGCCTAAATACTATTGCCTGTCGATGTTTCCCTATCCCAGCGGGCGCCTGCACATGGGTCATGTGC
>JBDSMM010000123.1:0-7947 GCA_039915825.1 Gammaproteobacteria bacterium
ATAATATGAAACGCCTTGACCCACAGCATAAGGTTCTCGTTTTCTGAAATCTGTGCAAAAATTACTTACTGATCAAAAAGATAGGTGTATAACTACGAGCTTGCCTTACCGAAGGTTAGTACACTTACTAAGATTTTACTTTGTTCGAGCATGGCCAATATCTTCGTGCGCATCTGCATCATGTCCGTCTCGCCGATATTTTGTTGCACAATGCGTCCGTCCGGGGCAATCAGGATGTTGGTCGGAGTCAGGCGCACGTCGCCGAAGGCCAGAGCGGCCTTGTTGTGGGTGTCATGGGCGATCGGATAGGGTATTTGACGATTCTTGCTCAGTGCGATGACATCATTGATCGGATCATAACCCATGGCAACGCCGATGATCTCCAGCCCGCGCGGCGCCAATTCGCGATAGAGGCTGATAAGATGCGGCATCTCTTTCATGCAGCTGGTGCAGGTCGTAGCCCAGAAGGTTATCAGTACGGGTCGGCCACGCAATTCAGTCAGCTTTATCGAGCGGCCGTCCAGGGTGCTGAACTGGACGTCCGGTGCCTTTTGCAAGCCGGTTGGGGCAAGCCATGTCCAACCCAACACAGCCACCAAGATTAGCGCGAAAAGCGTGATTAGTTGGTCGCGGAATTTCATGCACACATCTCTATCTGCGTTGGCAAGCTAGGTGGCCGGGGTTTGGTGCCGTCTGAAATCTTAACTATACCTCGCTAAACATCCAAATTTGCCACAGCGAGGGCGTTGTTTTCGATAAATGCGCGGCGCGGTTCGACCTGATCACCCATCAGCGTGGTGAAGATTTCATCAGTAGCGATGGCATCCTCAATGCGCACGCGCAATAGCCGTCGGGAGTTCATGTCCATGGTTGTCTCCCACAGCTGGTCAGGGTTCATCTCTCCCAAACCTTTATAGCGTTGAATCTGTAGGCCGCGCTTAGCCTCTTCCATCAACCAGGCCAGCGCCTGTTTAAAGCTGTGCACTTCATGGCTACGCTCGCCGCGCTGCACATAGGAGCCCTCGGCCAGCATGCCATCAAGTTGCTGACCGAGTGCAACCATGCTGCGGTACTCGCCAGAGTTGAAAAATTCGCTGCCGAGTTGGCGTTGGCTGTTCACGCCGTGCGTGAGGGAGGTAATTCTGGCGAAATAGCCATCATTTTCATAGTCTTTTTCAACCGCTATCGTGTATCGCACCAGACTGGTTTCATCGCCATTCAGTCGGCTCTCCAGTTCCTTAAACCAGGACTCGGCCTTAGCGTGATCACATAGATCCGCACCCGTTAGCAGGGGTAGGTAGATCATCTTTTCCAACACCGCCGCGTTGAAACGGCGCGCCAGGCGTTTGATCGTCGCCATTACGGTAAGATAGCTTTGCGCCACGCTTTCCAGCGCCGCGCCCTTTAACGCCGCCGCATCCTTGCTGACGAACAAGGCCGCATTCTCGAGCGCGATCTGCATGAGATAAGTGCTCATCTCTACATCGTCCTTGACATAACGCTCCTGCTTGGCGCGCTTAACCTTGTACAGTGGGGGCTGCGCGATGTAGATATGTCCGCGCTCGATGAGTGCGGGCAACTGGCGGTAAAACAGGGTTAGCAACAGGGTGCGAATGTGTGAGCCGTCCACGTCAGCGTCGGTCATAATGATAATGCGGTGGTAGCGTAACTTATCGAGGTTGAATTCTTCCCGCCCGATGCCACAACCGAGTGCCGTGATTAATATGCCGACCTCTTCCGACGATATCATCTTGTCAAAGCGCGACTTTTCGACGTTAAGTATCTTGCCCTTTAACGGCAAAATCGCCTGATACTTGCGGTCGCGGCCCTGTTTTGCAGAACCGCCGGCGGAGTCGCCCTCGACCAGGAACAGCTCGGACAGCGCGGGGTCGCGCTCCTGACAATCCGCAAGCTTGCCCGGTAACCCTGCAGGATCCAGTGCGCCCTTGCGCCGTGTGATTTCACGCGCCTTACGGGCGGCCTCGCGGGCACGCGCGGCCTCGACGATCTTGGAGGTAATTGCCTTGGCTTCACCGGGGTTTTCCATTAAAAATTCATGTAGCTTTTCGGTTACCACGGACTCCACCGCCGCTTTTACCTCGGAAGATACCAATTTATCCTTGGTCTGTGACGAGAACTTAGGGTCCGGCACTTTCACGGAAAGGATGGCGGTCAGACCCTCGCGTGCGTCATCACCCACCATGGTTACTTTTGCCCGTTTGGCAATGCCTTCATTGTCGATGTATTGGTTAAGTGTGCGCGTCATGGCGCCGCGTAACCCGGCTAGATGCGTACCACCATCGCGTTGCGGGATGTTGTTGGTATAACAATACATGTTCTCCTGATAGGAGTCGTTCCACTGCAACGCAACCTCAACAATTATTCCTTCCTTCTGGCTATTTATATATAAGACGTTGTTATGTACAGGGTTTTTATTCCTGTTGAGGTGCGCTACGAAGGCGCGGATACCCCCTTGATATTCAAATAAATCGCTTTTTGCCGTACGCTCGTCGGCGAGTTTGATGCGTACACCGCTGTTCAAAAAGGATAGCTCGCGCAGGCGTTGCGCAAGAATATCGTAATGGAACTCAATGTTGGTGAAGGTGGCGCCACTGGGTTTGAAATAGACCTCGGTGCCCGTTTTTTCGGTCAGTCCCGTTACTGCAAGTGGCGCCATGGGCTCGCCCATGCGGTATTCCTGCTGATGGATCTTGCCCTCCCGATAAATCGTGAGACGTAACTGCTCGGAAAGCGCGTTAACCACGGAAACGCCTACGCCATGAAGTCCGCCAGACACCTTGTAAGAATTATCATCGAATTTTCCGCCAGCGTGCAGAATGGTCATGATGACCTCTGCCGCCGAGCGCCCTTCCTCTGCGTGGATATCGACCGGGATGCCGCGCCCGTTGTCCGTAACGGTAATGCTTTCATCGCCATGGATAGTTACGGTTATCTCCGAGCAGTAGCCCGCCAAGGTTTCGTCTATGGCGTTATCCACCACCTCAAAGACCATGTGATGAAGGCCAGTTCCGTCATCGGTATCGCCGATATACATTCCGGGACGCTTGCGAACCGCGTCCAGGCCTTTTAACACTTTTATGTTCGTTGAATCGTATGTCGTTGCGGATGTACTCATTGTGAAATTGTACTCTTTTTGAGGCTCCTGTTCCACGTGAAACCCGGGCGGGTGTCTGGTTCCACGTGGAACATCAAGGTTGGTCCTGAAAAAATTGGCTACTACCTCTGGTGCGGATTTTGTTTAGAGACGCATAGGCATAACCACATATTTGCAGTTGTCTCGCCCCTGTATCAGGCAACTGCTGTTGCCATCCGAAAGGGTAATCGTTACCCGCTCTTCACTGATAGCCGAGAGGGTATCCAGCAGGTAACCCGCATTGAAGCCAATCTCCAACTCGCTACCGTGATAATCAACAGCAAGCTCTTCCTCTGCCTCTTCCTGGTCTGGGTTATGGGCATGCAGGCGTAAGGTGCCCTCCGTTAGGTGAAACCGAATGCTGCGGTATTTCTCGTTCGATAACACCGAGGCTCGCGTGAGGGCTTGCCGTAAGGCTATACGTTCCGCACTCACGTGCTTATCTCCCCCCTTGGGTAAAACGCTTTGGTAGTCGGGAAAGCGACCATCGATGAGCTTCGAGGTGAAGCTCATCTCGGAGGTCGTAAACTGGATATGGTTAGTGCCGAGCTGAACTTCCATCGACTCATCGGTATCCGTCAGCAGGCGGGACATTTCTGTTACCGCCTTGCGCGGAACGATTGCCTGACGCGTTTCATTAAAATCCAGCTGTGCGTTCGCCTCACACAGCGCAAGCCGGTGTCCATCCGTTGCCACGGCAGTAATTTTTCCATCTCCCAATTCCAACATCAAGCCATTGAGATAATAGCGGACATCCTGTTGTGCCATCGCAAACTGGGTGGCATCAATGATTCTTTTTAGTTCGCTCTGCGCAATGGTAAAGCTGTTTGCACCGCTGATCACGTCGACGTTCGGAAAGTCCGTTGCCGGTAACGTGGCCAAGGTAAACCGGCTTTTCCCTGAGCGTACGTGGAGCCGCTCTTTCTGCAGCGAAATCTCTATCTTCGCGTCGTCTGGCAAGGTGCGGCAAATATCCAGCAATTTGCGCGCTGGCACAGTAATCTTGCCATCCTCAACCTTATCCGCCAACGCAAAGGGGGCGATGATTTCCACCTCCAGATCCGTTGCCGTCATGGTGAGGCGGCCTTGATCAACGGCAAACAATAAATGCGACAAAATGGGCAGTGTTTGCCTACGCTCTACTACGCCACAAACGATTTGCAGGGTTCGCAGAAACGCTTCTCGCTGAACAGTAAACTTCATTTTAGATTTTCCTTGCAGGACTTAATTAATATATTTATATACTTAAAAGACCATATTATTATTATTAGTCGTGCCTATTATTGAGGTTTAGATAAATAATTCATTAAAAATCAAAAACTTATATTCTGTATAACCCGGGGGGTAAGTCTTCATTTACCCACATTTTCGTTGTGGATAAGTTTCACGCAAACAGTCAGTAAGCGTATTTTAACCATTATATCCACACGTTATGCACATCAAATCGTCAAGGTTCTTACTAGAATCGAATAATCCTCGCTGGTACGGCTATCGCTTTCTTTTAAATCAGTAATTTTCCTGCACGCATGCATAACCGTGGTGTGATCGCGCCCACCAAAGGCTTTGCCAATTTCAGGCAGGCTATGGTTGGTCAGCTCCTTGGACAACGCCATGGCAAGTTGTCGTGGTCGTGCCAAGGAACGGGTGCGGCGCGCGGACACGAGTTCAGCCACACGAATTTTATAATATTCGGCAACAGTTTTCTGAATATTGTCGATAGTCACCTGCTTGTCCTGCAGAGCGAGCAGGTCTTTCAGAGCCTCCTTGGTGAAGTCAAGGGTGATCGGCTTGCCCGTAAAGTGTGAGTTAGCACACACCCGGCGCAAAGCCCCCTCCAATTCGCGGATATTTGACCGGAAGCGCCGGGCAATGAAAAAGGTGACATCCATAGGCAGGTTAACCCCGGCCTGAGCTGCCTTGCTCATGAGAATGGCAACGCGCGTTTCTAATTCCGCGGGCTCCACGACCACTGTTAAACCCCAACCGAAGCGTGAGGTCAAGCGCACCTCCAGCCCAGGCACTTCTTTGGGGTAACGATCACAGGTCAGAATAATCTGGCGCTGCCCCTCCAGGAGGGCGTTGAAGGTGTGAAAAAACTCCTCCTGCGAGCGCTCCTTTCCGGCAAAAAATTGAATATCATCAATAAGTAAGGCGTCGAGACCGCGATAAAAGCGCTTGAAATCATTAATTGTATTGTGCTGGAACGCGGTTACCATGTCGGCGACAAAACGCTCTGCATGCAGGTAGGCCACCTTTTTCGTCGGGTCCTGCTGCTTTATGGAATTACCAATGGCGTGTAGCAGGTGGGTCTTACCCAAACCCACTCCGCCGTAAATAAACAACGGGTTGTAAGCCCCACCGATATTCAGCGCCACCTGCATGGAGGCTGCGCGCGCCAGTTGATTGGATTTGCCGGCCACGAAATTATCGAAAGTGTATTCGGGCTTGAGCAAGGCATTGCCGATCCCTTGGCTATCCGGTTTGCGGCGCTGAGCGGACGCCTGCTTGACGTCCTCTTGGGGCAGGACGGCCGGTTTCTTGCCGCCGACCTCCAGGACAATCTGTGGCGCCTGACCTTTTTTGAGGCCGCTGACTAATTCGGTAATTTGTCCCAGAAAGTGATCGTTCACCCAATCCAGTACGAAGCGGTTGGGGGCCAGCAGACAGAGTGAAGTTTCATCCTCAACCGCCTGTAGCGGGCGTATCCAGGTATTGAACTGCTGAGCGGAGAGCTCGCCTTCCAGGCGGTCCAGACAACGTTTCCATAGCGGTTCCACGGACTAGCTCCACTAACATGAGGGTGAAAGAAAGGGCTAAGTCTATACCTCGAACAGCGGGTTATCCACAGGATGCCGTTAAGTTTATCGCACCTATAATACTGCGCAGTACGGGTAGTGATTAGGGTTGATTCACCGCCAGGGGCAACGCATTCATCTTTAAGCGAAGGCCAGACAGCGGCGGAACCTAAAGCCATAAGATTGCTGCCACAGCGAACAATGGCATTTGACAATAACCGCGCGCCAGCATACGCTAAGCGGCTTTTAGGCCTTGCAGACAAATTTATCGGCGTCTGCCATTTTTAGCCATCAAGGATGTAATCCGCCGTCATGAAAAGAACATTCCAACCCAGTGTTATCAAACGTAAGCGTACACACGGTTTCCGGGCCCGTATGAGTACCCCGGGCGGTCGCCGCATTATAAAGGCCAGACGCGCCAAAGGCCGGACGAAACTCAGCGCTTAACCGGTTTCATGCACGAACCCGTGGATACCCGCTTTGCCCGACAGTACAGGCTGGTAAAGCCTGCGGAGTTTAAGCACGTATTCCAGCGCTCCGGCAAGGCCGGCGATAAAAACTTACTGGTCCTGGCCCGCAGAAATACCCTTGGTTACGCGCGGCTAGGGCTCGCCGTCTCGATTAAATCAGTGACTAACGCCGTGCAGCGCAACCGTGTCAAGCGCGTGGCCCGTGAGACCTTCCGCCACCAGAAAACGCAGTTGGGGGGCATGGATTTCATCGTTATCAGCCGCGCCGGCTTAGCTGACAAGACCAACCGGGAACTGCGCGTGGCCTTGGAGAAACATTGGTTAAGCCACGCAAATGCAAAAAATCCTGATAGTTCTGATTAGCAGTTACCGCTATTTAATAAGCCCGCTGTTAGGTAACCACTGCCGGTTTTACCCGAGCTGCTCCTGCTATGGCCAACAGGCTATAGTGCGTCACGGTGCGCTTAAAGGCGCCTGGCTCACGCTACACCGACTGGCGCGTTGCCACCCCTGGCACCCCGGCGGTTTTGACCCCGTCCCCGATCTCAATGCGGAAAAACAAGCCTAACCATGGACAATAAGCGGCTCTTTCTATTCGTTGCATTGGCTTTCGTCGTGTTATTAATCTGGCAGGCATGGCAAGCAGATTACGCAACCCCAACGTTGCCCGCGCCGGCCGGCACTACCACGAGCCCCGCCGGCACTACCCCAAACCAGGCTGTCACTTCAGATGTCCCTCAGGGCGCAGAGGTGGCAACCACCACACCGGCTACCGTACCCGAGGCCATCGCCAGCAACGCCAAGAGTGGCCTCGCACACGGCCAGACGGTAACGGTCAACACCGATGTGATGCACGCCGAGATTGACACCATCGGCGGCGACCTGCGCGAGTTGAAACTGCTGAGCTATCCGGTTGCCGCCAACAAGCCGGAGCAGCCGTTCCCACTGCTTAACGATACCCTGCCCAACCTGTTCATTGCGCAGAGTGGCTTAATTGCGGGAGCTAACGGCCCCGACCATCACGCGGTATTCATCCCGGAACAGGCCAGCTACCGCCTGCCTGATAACGCGAAGGATTTGAAGGTGCGCCTGCACTGGAAGAGCCCCGCGGGCGTGACGGTCACCAAGGTCTACACCTTCCGGCGCGACAGCTACGAAATCGGGCTGGACTATGAGGTCAATAACACCTCAGCGCAGGAATGGAAAGGCCATCTGTACGGGCAGTTTCAACGCGTCGTGGACGAATCGCAGGGCTCGGCCTTTATCTACACCTATACCGGCGGAGTGCTTTCGAGCGCAGAGAACAAATACGAAAAGATCGACTTCGATGACATGGCAGACCAGGATCTCAACCGCACGATCATGGGCGGCTGGGCAGCCATCTTGCAGCACTATTTTGTAGGGGCATGGATACCCAAACAGGATCAGGCCAACCGCTATTACAGCAAGGCACTCCCCGACAAGCGGTACATCTTTGGCGTCATGACACCGGAAAAAGTCGTTCCGGCAGGCGCCACAGGCACACTGA
>JBDSMM010000026.1:0-4804 GCA_039915825.1 Gammaproteobacteria bacterium
TGTTGCGCCTGCAACGCGAGCGTATGCAGGGTGCACTGCTGCCGAGCGAGCATGAATATTTTCAGCTCTACGGACTCACCGAGGCCAAGCTCGCCCGCGCCAAGCCCGATGCCATCGTCATGCACCCCGGCCCCATCAATCGCGGTGTCGAGATCGATTCACAAGTCGCCGATGGCCCGCGTTCGGTCATCTTGCAACAGGTCACGCACGGCACGGCGATCCGCATGGCCATCATGTCCATGACCTTGCAGAGGCACAATGCCAATGAAGCGCCGCACGGCGGCGCGGCGCGCACGCGCAGGGAAGGTAGCTGATGCGCCTATCGATTTTGCATGGCCATGTCATCGACCCGGCAAATAACATCGATGCGAAGTGCGATATCCATATCGATAAGGGACACATAGTCGCGCTCGGCGCGGCACCGGCAGGCTTCCGGGCTGAACAGAAAATTGACGCCCAAGGCCGCATCGTCTGCCCGGGCCTGGTGGATTTGAGCGCGCGCCTGTGCGAGCCCGGCCTGGAACACAAGGCCACGGTCGCGAGCGAGACGCTTGCCGCGGCGAGTGCCGGTATCACCACCCTCTGCTGCCCGCCCGACACCGACCCAGTTATCGATACCCCGGCCGTAGCCGAACTCATCCATCAGCGCGCCGCACAATCTGGTAAGGCGCGCGTGCTCACACTCGGCGCATTGACCCAAGGCCTGGCCGGCACGCAACTGAGCGAGATGATGGCTCTCAAACAGGCGGGCTGTGTGGGGCTTAGCAATGCCTTGCGGCCGGTGGGCAACAGCCTGGTCATGCGGCGCGCCATGGAATACGCCGCCACCCACGGCATCACCGTGTTTCTGCACGCCGAAGATGCCGCCTTGCGCAACCTCGGCTGCGCGCATGAAGGGGCGGTCAGTACGCGTCTGGGCCTGCCCGGTATACCTGAATCCGCCGAGACCGTGGCCATCGCCCGCGACTTGTTGCTCATCGAACAGACCGGGGTGCGTGCGCACTTTTCGCAGCTCTCCTGCGCGCGGGCCGTGCAGATGATTGCACAGGCCCAGGCCAACGGCCTGCCCGTCACGGCCGATGTCAGCGCGCATCAACTGTTTCTCACCGAGATGGACATTAGCGATTTCAATAGCGACTGCCATGTCATCCCGCCGCTACGCACGATGCGCGACCGCGACGGCCTGCGCCAGGGCGTGAGCGAGGGCACACTCGCGGCGATCTGCTCGGATCATCAGCCCCACGAGATCGATGCGAAACTGGCGCCGTTCATGTCCACCGCGCCCGGCATGTCCGCCCTGGAAACCTTGCTGCCGCTCACGCTGCGTCTGGTCGACGAGAAGGTACTCGAATTAAGCGCAGCCCTGGCCTGCGTAACCTATCTGCCCGCGCGCATCCTCGGTATCAACGCCGGCACCTTAAGCGCGGGCGCGGCGGCCGACATCTGTATTTATGACCCGCAAGCCTATTGGACCTTTGATAAAAACAAGCTGGTCAGCTGCGGCCATAACTCGCCATTTTCCGGCTGGGAATTCAAGGGCAGGGTGACGCATACCTTACTGGGGGGCACGCAGGTCTATGCATTAAACGCGGAGTAAACACCTTGACACGCCCCCCCCCACCACCACACTACACTGGCAAAAATAAGAGCCACAGCCGTGCTAAACGATTAATAATAAACTCGCCCATAAAGACGAGATAACAGGGGTTAATGGGCTATCCATTCAGAACAAAAGCCCATCCTGACTAGAAGCAGCAGGGAACTTCATAATTAAACTGCCGAGTTTAACGAGTAAAAGAATAAACTTAAGGGGGCGGGGAAAGTGGCAGCATCATCCTGTATGGATCGACGTAAGAAGACAGAAAGAATCCCTTACAGAAATTATCTGCGCGGCTTCTTGGCACCGTACAGTGATTCGCTAACGACCCTATCCGACCTCTACTACTTAGCATTTATGCGAAGGGCTACGTAGAAAAAACCCTGCTTTTGTCAGCCTTACTCCTGGCATTTTTTAGTGCACCGGGCACGGCCGTTGCAGATACTGGCACTATTCCAGCTACGCGCAGCTATTCTATAAATGCTATCTATTATCTCTGCGGAGGTACTATTAATGAGCGCTTATCGTTTACAACGCTGGAGGCCGCAGGCCAATTTCTAGCCCCAAAAGTGGTAAGTGCCACCAATTGCACCCTTGGGCTAGAATGGCATTACGATTATTTGTCGGCCATAGATGTTGGTGACGGCGTTTGGCAGCTTATGGGTAGAAGCCACTATAACGGCAACATAAATGTCCTAGCCAATGCCGTCTTGCAGTACTCATGTCCTTCTGGCACCACGGACGATGGTAATGGCCAATGCCGTTGGGTCTGCCCTGCTGACCAAGTCCGTAACCCTGTTACCCAAATTTGTGAGGGTAAATGCCCGGTGGGTGAGTTGACGGATTTGCCCACTAAAGAGCAAGACCCAGACACATACGCATTCGAGTACGAAAATAAGCGGGTGGATACAACACGGCTAAGTCCTCGTATGCAGGAGGCGCTTATTTGCCTGGTTGAAAAATCCGGAACCCCGGATACAAACTTTGTGACCTCCGCCTGGCGACCTCCGGCTTATCAGGCACATTTAAGAGAAATTTGGGAGAAGTGGCGAGAGCTTCAAAAACCCAGAAATAAGATCCCTGCGTGTGATGCGAGAATATCTGAAATTTACCGGGAGCTCAGAAGCCACGAAATGGAGGAGTTAGGAACACCACCTGCTGGGCCTAATGGCCCTCATCCCAGGGGAGAGGCCATTGATGTCAAGACGTATTTCATTCCCCAGGTAGACGCCTTTGCAAACGTTTGCCAAGTTTATCGGCCTCTGCCTGTAAAGGATAAGTGGCACGTTATTCATCGTTAAGGATCACGGAGTAATTATGACTACCCAGACATTACCTAAACAAGCAGCCGCGTCACTGGGCCTGCTGTTTTGCTTGCCCCTGTTAGCGTATGCGGCTAACCCAGCGCCACCTCCCGTGCAGATCAAGGCCTACGCACAGCATCACGGTGGAAACATTATTTATACTTATGAGGTTATCAATAATAGCTCTCTGAATATAGGTAGGGTTGAAATTGGACGTCGAAGCTTTGATGCTGAAGAAAACCCCGAACTTGTTGTTGAGCCTATCGGGGAAAATGCGTGCGCCAGGATGATAGCCCTGCGCCGCGTATATGGAGTGCGGGAGCCTGAGCTTTCTATCGAGGCGGGGTGCGGTGCAGCCCCCGGCGGTGGGATAGCCGCCCCCGACGGTTGGGAGGGTCATGTCAGCGGTGAGGAAGACTTTCCGGGAACTACTATAGTGTGGGAAGTTAAACAGGATAGCCAAGCCTATATTCTAGCGGGGCAATCCATGAAGGGGTTCACTGTCACCTTGCCTGAAAGGGATAACAACTACCTTACCAGTCATTTTTTCATTATTAGCAAGTATACCGGCACCCTCGAACAGATCGACACCACCCCGCCTACCTTAGCAGTGAGCGCCACCCCCAGCACCCTCTGGCCACCCAACGGTAAACCGGTGCCGGTTGCCGTCACGATTACCACCCAGGACGACTACGATCCCAACCCGGAAATCAAACTCGAATCCATCACTGCCACTGAGCCGCTACTTTCCGGTGATATAGTAGATGCACAGTGCGGCACCGATGACCGAAGCTTTTCCTTGAGTGCCAAGCGCGATGGGCAATCTGTACAAGGCCGTACCTACACCATCACCTACTCAGCCACCGACGCCTCCGGTAACAAGGCCACCGCCACGGCTCAAGTGACCGTGCCACACGATCAGGGGAATTAGGCTTTAGTTAAATGACGGAATGAGACAAGTCGTAATGCCTTATCGTAACGTAGTGCTTGGATAAAGCACCCGGATACTCTTGAAATAAGTCTTATAAAAACCCTTATCATGGGTAAGTAAACGATCACATTGCATCTTCGCATGCGCCCCTGGTAGTGGTTCAGTTTGAAATTTTTGTTGTCACCCTGAGCGATAGCGAAGGGTCTGATTTTCGGTGGCCAATGGCTGGATCCTTTGCTGCGCTCAGGATGACAAGAATCAATCGGAGCCACCGCCCTTCTCACTGTTGAGAATCACTCGGCTCATTCTGGTAAAGTATCCAGCAACTTCAGTAATGCTTTCGATACTTATTAGTCATGAATAACAAATCTCAGCGCGACACGATCTTTGTGGAAGATGCCGTGATCCTCAGCCATCAGGCCTATGCCGGGGATCAGTACATTTTGCGTGTGCAAGCCCCGCAGTGTGCCGCGCATGCCCAGCCCGGAAGTTTTGCGCACGTGAGTTGCGGGCCGGCCTTGCCGATGCGCCGCCCGCTCTCGATTATGCGCGTCGATGCCGCGGCGGGCTGGGTGGAATTTTTGTACAAGATATTAGGTGAGGGCACGCGGCTGTTAGCGGTACGTGAAGTAGGCGATTCCATAAGTTTGATGGGGCCAATCGGCATGCCCTTTGTGCCGCATCCCGATAAACCGCGTACTCTGTTGATCGGCGGCGGCGTGGGCATTCCGCCTATGGTGTTCATTGCCGATGTGCTGCGCAAGTTAGTTGGTTATCGGCCCTTTGTCATCATGGGTTCCGAGGTTCCTTTTCCATTCACTGCGCGGCCCTCGCGCTTTGTGGTACCGGGCATGCCGGAGGGTGTGATTGCGGCGATGCCGCTCTTGGAGGAGTGGAATATTCCCAGCCGCCTGGCGAGCTTGCAGGCTTATCCCGGTTGCTTCGAGGGCTATGTCACGGAGCTTGCGCGCG
>JBDSMM010000072.1:0-27494 GCA_039915825.1 Gammaproteobacteria bacterium
TCGGCCCCGGATGCATGACGATGGCATCGGGTTTGGCGTAAGCGAGCTTCTCTTCGGTGAGACCGAACAGTTGGAAAATATTCATGCTCGCTGGGCAGCAGGGCGCCTTGCATGCGCTCGCGTTGCAGGCGCAGCATCATGATCACGTCGACATCACGCAGACCCTCGCGCAGATCGTGAAATACGTGGACGCCCAGCGTCTCGATCCGGGCGGGCAGCAGTGTCTTTGGCGCAATGACGCGCACCTCGGTGACACCCAGTGTGGTCAACGCGTGAATCTGCGAGCGCGCCACGCGCGAGTGCAGAATGTCGCCGACTATGGCTACGCGGAGTGGCGCGAAGTCACCCTTGTGGCGGCGGATGGTAAACATGTCGAGCATGGCCTGCGTGGGGTGCGCATGGCTGCCGTCCCCGGCATTGATCACGCTGATATGCGGGGCGGCGTGACGCGCGATAAAATGCGCCGCGCCGCTCTCGGCATGGCGCACGATGAACATATCGCAGTGCATGGCTTCGAGGTTGCGCAGCATGTCGAGCAAAGTCTCGCCCTTGCTGCTGGATGAGGTGTTGATATTGATGTTGAGCACGTCCGCCGACAGGCGCTTGGCGGCAAGTTCAAAGGTGATGCGCGTGCGCGTACTGGCCTCGAAGAATAAATTGACGATGGTCTTGCCGCGCAGCAAGGGCACCTTTTTCACGGTTTGCTCGGCCACGCCGGCGAAGGATTCGGCGGTGTCCAGGATCTCCGTTAGCAAGGAGCGTTTGAGTCCTTCAACGGTGAGGAAGTGGCGCAGGCGCCCGTGCTGGTCGAGTTGGATGTTGCCCGGCCCCATTAAAGCGTCTGCACGACCAGGCCCAGCGGGTCGGGCCCGGTGAGCTTCACGTGCTGTTCGCGCGCAAGCTCAAGGTGTTGACCGACGACTGCGGCCTCGATGGGAAGCTCGCGTCCGCTGCGTTCGACCAGCACGGCGAGCGTTACGCTGCCGGGCCGGCCGTAATCGAAGATTTCGTTGAGCGCGGCGCGGATGGTGCGGCCGGTATGCAGGACGTCATCGACGAGGATGATGTGGCGCTCGTCGAGGTTAAAAGGCAGATAAGAAGGTTTGACCTGCGGGTTCATGCCCATGCGCGTGAAGTCGTCGCGGTAAAACGAGATATCCAGTCTGCCCAGCGGCTCGGTGATTTTTAACATGTCGTGCAGACGCTGTGCGATCCACACACCGCCGGTCTGAATGCCGATCATGACCGGATCTTCAATACGCCGCTGGCTTGCGAGAGAGGTTAGATCCGCTGCCATGCGTTCGAGCAGGGAATCAATGTTGGTAGAAGAAGTCATTGCATTATCCCTCGTTGGGGCCACGGTCAAGCCAGGCCTGTAAAATAACTTGCGCAGCAACTTTATCGATGGTCTGTTTGCTGCGTTTTGGTGATGCACCCTGCGGGCGCGGCATGTGCTCTGCGGCGAATGAAGACAGCCGTTCGTCGACGGTATGAACCGGTAGCTGGTAACGCCCCTGTAATTGTTGGCCGAAGCGCTGCGCCGCACGCGTTAAGCCATGCTCGGTACCATCCTCGTTTAACGGCAGGCCGACGATGAGGGCCCCCGGTTGCCAACTCGCGATAAGCCGCGTAATGGCGGGCCAATCAGGCTCGGCGTTGGTAACCGCCACGGTCTCTAAAGCCGTGGCAGTGCGTGTCAGTTCCTGACCTATGGCCACGCCGATGCGCCTGGTGCCGTAGTCAAAGCCCATCAGCGTTTGCAGGGGCAGGTTCATGCGTGACCGACCTCGCCCGAGACACGGCTGATATCAATGCCTAATAGCCGCGCCGCTTCCTGCCAACGTCGTTCATCGGGCGTTTCGAACAAAATGCGCTGATCGGCCTCCTGGCTGAGCCAGGCATTCGCGGCGATTTCCTGTTCCAACTGGCCTTCTGCCCATCCGGCATAACCAAGCGCCACCAAGGTTTGGCCGGTGTATTCACCCTGTGCCATGGCGACGAGAATATCGCGCGAGGCGGTCACGGCTATGGTGTCTGTCACTGGCAAGGTCAACTCTCCTTGCCAGGGCATCTCATGGATGACGAATACGCGTTCGCGCCGCACGGGGCCGCCGAGATAAACAGGTTGCAGGGCGATTTGCGGCGTGTGGGCGTCGAGTCTCAAGTTGTTCAGAATCTCGCCGAGGCTGAGCGTAAGCGGGCGGTTAATCACGATGCCCATCGCTCCATCGCTGTTGTGTTCGCAGATATAAGTCACGGTTTGAAAAAAATCCGGCTGGGCCAATGCCGGCATGGCGATCAGGAAGTGGTTTTTCAGATAGCCCGGTTCGATCATCATGGCTAAGTATCGGCGAAGAGGCCGGTGCGAGACAAGGGTAGGTGTGCCGATAGTATAAGGCGCGGTGATGTTATAAGGCTATGGTGCGATTTTGTCCGGTGCGCTGGGGGCACTGCTCCGTAGCAGAACGGTCTACCCCCGGCTATTTACCCGACAGGCGATTACCGGGCAAGAACTGCCAGGTGCGGACGATGTGCAGGATATCAATATCCTTTTTAATATCGTCCGGGAAGTGGCCGTAAGGCGCAGCAAACTTGACGATGTCGATGGCTGCGTCATCAAGGACTTTCTGGCCGGAGGATTTGGTCAGCGTGATATTGTTGATGCTGCCATCGGCGTTGAGGGCCACGTCCAGGATCAGGCTGCCCGACAGATTGCGGCGTTTAGCCTCGGTGGGGTAATTGATATTGCCGAAGCGCTCGATCTTGGCGCGCCACGCCTCCATGTAGCTTGCGTACTTGAATTCCTGGGTGCGAGCCGAGATGAATTTCTGGCGCGGACGCTTCGCATAAGCCTGCTTGGATGCGGCGATCTGCGCGCTGAGGCTGGCAATCTTCATGCTGCGATTAATCAAATCCGACGCCGAGGGCAAGGCAGGAGCGGTAACTTCAGGCTCAGGCGCCGGACTCGCTTTGGTCTTCGGAAGGGGTGTTTTCTTTGGCGATTCAGGCTGCGTTATTACCTCTTTGTCAGGCTTGCGCGGCGCTGGCAGCTCGACGGGCGGCAGGGGTTCAGGCGGAGGCTCAGGCGCGACCGGCACTTCGGGCGCCGGCTCGGGTACAGGCACAGGTTCGGGTTCAGGTACGATGGCGGGTTCGGGCTCAGGCAAGGGCTGACTGGGCGACGGGCTTGCAACGGTTTCGCTCATGCCGCCGCCTTCCTGGTTGGCCTGTGCCAAATAGTCGGGTTGGTCGGGCGCTTTTTCCGAGCGCGTATTTACCAGCTTTATCTCAATGGTCGGCAGGGCGCTACGCAGGGGTTTCAGGTGAAGACTCCCCCAGCTTACGCCGAGGATTAATATGGCATGCAGTACCACGGCAAAAAATAATGTCATCCCCAGCCGGTCGCTCGGTGTGACTGGCACGGGACTGCGCATGGCGGGAATAGGAGTACTCACCCGGATATCCTGGTTAGCATGGCGCCAGCAATGATACCGCTGACCATGCCAAAGATCACGGCGGCGGTCATTAGTACGGGTAATAAATGCAGCATGCCGGGTGAGGAATGAACAAGGTTGAGTACGCAGGGAGTTGCCCCAACACGCCCCCGTTTCACTTTAATCGAGTCTCGATACAATCCATCAACACCGCGCTGATGTTAAGGCCATACAGGGCGTCGAGCTCACGGATGCAGGTGGGGCTGGTTACGTTGATTTCGGTCAGATAATCGCCAATCACATCGAGGCCGACAAACATCAAGCCTTTGTCACGCAGGGTCGGACCGACTTGCGCGCAAATCCAGCGTTCGCGCTCATTCAAAGGCTCGCCTTTGCCTTGCCCGCCGGCGGCGAGATTGCCCCGTGTCTCGCCCGCTACCGGGATGCGTGCGAGTGCATACGAAATCGGTTCGCCATCAATCATCAGGATGCGCTTGTCGCCGGGCCGGGGCCCGGCACTGATTTGTGGAATAAAGCGTTGCGCCATCACGAAGCGTTGGGCGTGACCGGTCAAGGTTTCGATAACTACACTGATATTCGGATCATCCTTGCGTAACCGGAAAATGGAAGCGCCACCCATGCCATCAAGTGGTTTTAGAATAATATCTTCCTGTTCATCCAAAAAATCACGCAATTTTCCCGCCCGGCGCGTCACCAGCGTGGGCGGTGTGCACTGTGGAAACCATGCGGTAAACAGCTTTTCGTTGGCATCGCGCAAGGCTTGCGGTTGATTGACAATGAGCACGCCGGCGGCCTCGGCGCGCTCCAGAAGATAAGTCGTATAAACATATTCCATGTCGAACGGTGGATCTTTGCGCATCAGAACGACATTGAGCTCATCGAGCGGCGCCTCATGTTCGCCGGTAAAATCGAACCAATGCTGTGGGTCGTCCTGAACCTGCACTGCGCGCATACGCGCAAAGCAGCGCGCGTCACGCAGCCATAAATCACCTTGCTCCAGGTAATAAATCTCCCAGCCGCGCCGCTGTGCCTCAAGGAGTAACGCGAAGGTACTGTCTTTTTTAATATTAATGGCGGCGATGGGATCCATGACGACCCCTAATTTGATGGGCATGTTAAATTACGAGTTGCGCGTTAGAAGTGACAGATGGATGAGCAGAGAGTAAAGAAGCACTAATTTCACGGGGTTTTAGTTTATCTTTTCATCTTGCAACAGGTTAGTTACCGCTTCAAATGCCTCGCGTGCGGCGGCCACAGCGGCGAGCCGCGCAATGACACCATAGGCATAAAAACGGTTCGGATTGGCGTCCGGCGCGCGGTTCTGGTCAGGCGTGTTGCATGGCTCGGCGAAGGCGAGCGGCTCGAAAACCATGCCCGGTGCGTTGAGATTTTCGTGGCGTCCACGCGCGGTGTGTACCCGATAAAAGCCGCCGACGACATAGTGATTGATCATGTAGACGACGGGTTCCGCCACACCGTCCTCGCCCCAGCTCTCCAGTGTGTAAACACCTTCCTGCATGATGACCTTGCTGACCCCTTGCCCACCCTTCGCTGTGGACATCTTGGTGCGCTGTTTGCGGGAGAGTTCACGAATCTCGTCGCTGCTGTAAACGCTCATGATCCCCATGCCATAGGTGCCGGCGTCGGCCTTCACCACGACGAAGGGTTTTTTCCCCACACCGTACTCGTCATATTTAACTTGAATGGCATCCAGCAGAGCGTCGACATTTTTGGCCAGACAGTCCTCGCCCTCGCGCTTCATAAAATTGATCTCGCCGCACCGGCGGAACAACGGGTCGATGAGCCAGGGATCAATGTCGACCAATTCGGCGAACTCTGCGGCTACCGCGCGGTAGTGTTCGAAGTGGCCGGACTTGAGACGGCTCGACCAACCGAGTGCGGGCGGCGGGATTACAGGTTGTTCAAGATTTTCCAGAATGGCGGGTCGACCTTCCGATAAATCATTGTTGAGCAGGATCATGCACGGCGTATAACCTTGCAGGCTCAGCCGGTTACCGGTGCGCTGTAGCGGCTCCACGCGTAGCGTGCGACCCGAGGACAGTTCGATGTCCTTGGGCTGTTCAAGTTCGGGCAGCCAGGAACCGATGCGTATTTCAAAGCCGGCCTTGTGGATTATCTCACACAGGGTCGCCACGCTCTCCCAGTAAAAATCATTGCGTGTGTGGTTCTCAGGTATCAGCAGCAGTTTCGCTGCGCGTGGGCAGGTGTGTTCAATGGCGGACTGCATGGCCTGGATGCACAGCGGGAGAAATGCGGGGTTGAGATTGTTGAACCCGGCGGGAAACAGGTTGGTATCGACTGGCGCCAGCTTGAAGCCGGCGTTGCGCAAATCCACCGAGGCATAAAAAGGCGCAGGCGTCCCCAGCCATTGACCCCGTAACCAATATTCGATGCGTACCTGGTGGGTAAGTAGATGGGCCTCGATGTGCTGCAAGGGCCCGCTTAACGCCGTAGTCAAGTGCGGTACGGCGTGCAGAGATTCAATGCTCATCGGCCACCTTAAAAATATACTTTAGTTGAGACTAGCTGCCAGACTCCCTATGAAATGCTTGGCTGGCCCGATTGATGCAAGACTTTATTTACAGAAAGGCCGTCTGTAAGTGCAAATAAATATAACAGTAAATCCAGAACACCAGCGTAAGGTTGCAACGGCCAAGCCTGACCTGTCTTGTTAACTACAGGGAACATTTTACTATGAACGAACAACAAAGCGCATGTGCACCTTATTCTGAGGCGAGTATGACCGTTACAGACGTGGAAGAAGCCAGCCTGGATGGACTCAAGGTCATGGTGATCGATGACAGCAAAACGATACGTCGCACGGCAGAAGTCCTGCTCAAGAAGGCCGGTTGCGAGGTAATCACTGCCGAGGACGGCTTCGAGGCCTTGTCTATTATTGCCGACCAGCGGCCGAATATCATCTTCGTCGATGTGATGATGCCGCGCCTGGACGGCTATCAAACTTGCGCCTTGATTAAACACAACCAGTTATTCAAGAAAACTCCGGTCATCATGCTATCCAGCAAGGACGGTCTGTTCGATCGCGCACGCGGGAGAATCGTTGGCTCGGAGCAGTACCTGACCAAGCCGTTTACCAAGGAAGAACTGTTAGGTGCCATTAAACGTCATGTGGTCAGGGCGTAGTGACGCTTTCCGCTTAACAAGAGGCTTTGCGGGTGATTGATGAAATTGGGTGGGTCGGATTTCAAGTAGGTTATTCCAGGATTATCAGATCCACCTATTTCCGTATAAGGGCCGTTAATTACGCGAATAAGATCTGATCGGTTATTGATGCGCGAGCCAATGATGGTAAATCCGTTTGGCATAACCCTTGCAAATGCAACATGTTATATAGAATAACAACAGCGCAAGAAAACGGTAGTTACGGGTACGTATATTGAAAGGTGTTAAATCAGTAGTTTACAAAATAAGGTTAAGGCATTCTATAATGTGCTCTTTCCCAAATTCCGTACTTAATGAAACGAGGAAGCAATGGCACGCATACTGATAGTAGACGATTCGCCGACGGATACCCACGTGCTTAAAACCATACTCGAGCGCCACAACCACCAGATACTTACGGTGGGTGACGGTGAGCAAAGTATCAAGGTGGCTGGCGCGGAGCGCCCGGATTTAATCCTGATGGACGTCGTATTACCGGGCATCAGCGGTTTTCAGGCCACCCGTCAAATTACCAAGAACCCTGATACCTCTACCATTCCCGTCATCCTCGTCACTACCAAGGATCAGGAAACGGACAGAATCTGGGGATTGAGGCAGGGTGCGAAGGACTACATCACCAAGCCCGTAAACGAGCCTGAGCTGATGTCCAAGATCAAATCGGTACTCGGCGGCTAATAACGATGCACGGCCAGGACAAACCCTCATGTTGATTCCCTTTCGTAAATCGCCGATGGCGCTGCTACAGGATATTGATCGACGTAGCAGGCAGCATGCGGTAGGTTTGCCACTGCAGGCAGAGGCTAAAAAGACTTGGTCCGGCGTTGCCTTTCGGCTAGCCGAGAGTCATCTGGTGGCGCCGCTACTGGAGATGCGCGAGATATTAACTTATCCGGGACTGTCGGCTGTCCCTGGCGCCAAGTCGTGGCTTAAGGGTATTGCCAATGTGCGCGGTAACTTGCTCCCCATCATCCATTTACAGTCGTATCTGGGTAGCCAGTCCACGCCCATCGGGCGGCGTAGCCGCGTTCTTGTGGTGCGGCATGAGGGTGTGGTGGCTGGGCTCGTTGTCGATGAAGTATTTGGGATGAAGCATTTCGTTGAGGAAGAATTCACTACCGAGCTAGCCTCCAACGATGGTTCTAAAGAGTATCTGGAGGGAGGCTATATCCAGAATGGTCAACATTGGGAAGTCTTCAGTATGCAGCGGCTCGCGCAAAGTCCGTTGTTTCTCCAGGTTGCGATTTAAGCATTATTTTATGGGTAACCGTTTAAGTAACCCAAGCTGTTGAAAGGGTCGTTGGATTCGAGATAAGGGTGTATCAACTACGTCAAGTCGTCATTCCTCTCCTACCAGGGGATTAGCTTTATTAGGAGTTAACCATGCTAACAGCAGCGCCGCAAAAAACATCTAAAAAACAGAGCCGTGACAAAGGATCGATCTTTCTGGTTGCTCTGCTCTTAACATTTATCGGGCTCGTCGGAGCCACCTTTGTGTATGTAAGTACGCAAGCTGACTATGACAAGCAATATCTCAACCTCTCCGGCGAATTGCGTGTGCTTTCGCAACGTATCGCAAAAGAGGCTGAGGCTGCGATTACCGGTACGGGCGATTTTAATGACCTGAAAAAAGCCAGCAACCAGTTTGAGCAAGGGTTAACCACGTTAAAACAGGGTGACCCCAGAACCGGGCTTCCGCCATCGCCGGCTGAAGTAAAGTCCGACCTGGCCTCCGTAGAAAAGCGCTGGACTGAGTTTCGCGCCAATAACAATATTATTCTGAACAATGAAGAACTGCTGAAGTCACTGGGCCAATTCGTTACCAGTATCAACGAAATCACGCCCAAACTGACCGCCGCATCCGAGGAGCTGGTTCAGATGCTCATCGAAAAAAACTTCTCCACGCCGGAAGAACTGTTTCTGGCCAGTCGGCAGGTTATGTTAAGCCAGCGCATCGGCTCAAATGTGAACAAGGTGTTTGAACGTGGGCAGGGCTCTGCTCTTGCCGCGCAGGCCGCCGATGTGTTCCGCCATGATGCCGCCTTGTTTGTGCAGGTGCTTGAAGGCATGCGTGAAGGTAACGAAGGCCTGCGTATTAAGCGCATAGGAGATTTTGATGTGCGTCAGAAACTGGATGAGATATCCAAGCAGTTCGCCGCCATCACCGAGCTTGACCTGCTGATCCTGGAGCGCTTCCCCGATCTATTCAAGACTCAGGATGCCGCCAATAGCATGTCACTTGCCAGTAATAAACTGCTGAAGGAAACCACCGATTTGGTTACCGCCTATGCCGGGTTGGAAGGCGGTCGGCAGATTTCACCCGCCATCGGATACGGACTGGGTACGATAGCCCTGTTTATTCTCTTGCTCATTGGCCTGCGGGTTCGCGGTGATGCCTTGCGCCGCCTTGAAGCCAGTTCGCAGGAAAACCGTCGCAATCAAGAGGCCATTTTGCGTCTGCTCGATGAAATGGCTGACCTCGCGGATGGTGATCTTACCGCTCGCGCCACGGTCACCACGGATATCACGGGCGCCATCGCGGATGCCATGAATTATGCCGTCGATGCCTTGCGTAATCTGGTAGCGCAGATCAACACCACGACTCAGGAGGTTTCGTCTGCCGCGCAGGGTACGCAGGCTACCGCCAAGCAACTTTCTCAAGCCAGTGATCAGCAGTCCCAGCAGATTACCGAGGTAGGTACGGCCATTAACGTGATGGCCGCGTCCATCGGCAGGGTATCTGCCAATGCTGCCGAGTCTGCCGGTGTGGCGCAGAACTCCGTGACGATCGCCAACAAGGGCGCGAATGCGGTGCAAAACACTATCCAGGGTATGGATATCATCCGCGAACAGATCCAGGAAACCTCGAAGCGTATCAAGCGTCTTGCCGAAAGCTCACAGGAAATCGGCGATATCGTCGAACTGATTAACGACATTGCCGATCAGACCAACATTCTGGCCTTGAACGCCGCCATTCAGGCCGCCATGGCCGGTGAGGCAGGGCGCGGTTTTGCGGTGGTTGCCGACGAAGTGCAGCGTCTCGCAGAACGTTCCGGTAACGCCACGAAACAGATCGAAGCGCTGGTGAAAACGATTCAAACCGACACCAACGAGGCCATCATTTCGATGGAGCAAAGTACCTCGGGTGTGGTCACGGGTGCCCGGTTGGCGCAGGATGCCGGTGCGGCGCTCAAAGAGATCGAGACGATTTCCAGCGAGCTTGCCGGACTGATTAAAGATATCTCGGCAACGGCGCACGAACAGTCGGCGAGTGCCTCCATCATTGCAGGCAGCATGAATACCATTCAGCAGATTACAACGCAGACCTCCCTCGGCACCACCGAAACGGCTGGCTCTGTGGGTACGCTTGCCGCACTGGCAAACGATCTGCGTAAGTCGGTTGCAGGCTTTAAGCTGCCGGCCTGATAGTAACGGCCTGAAGGAAATGCCTGGGCTTTCTGCAGAGAGAGCCTGGGTCGAAAAGGGGTAGGGAACAGTGGCGGAAAAATCTGTCAATCTCAACAAGAAGCCGACGCCTGTCACAATGGGCGCCATCCTGTGGGAACCAGCATGCAGGGGCGAGCAATGATTTCCTTAAAGGCATTTGATTCCAACACCTTAAACTGGGTTAAGCCGGAGATCGATGGAAGCCTGAAACAAGCTCGTCACGCGCTTGAGGCCTTTGCCGGCAATCCGCTAGAAGTGGCGCAAATGCGTGTTTGCGCGAACCAGCTGCAACAGGTTCGCGGTACCTTGCAGATGATCGAACTCCACGGTCCCGCACAGCTTGCGGGGGAAATGGAGCAGCTTGCCCAAGCCCTGCTGAGTGAGCCGGATCGGCAGCAGGAAGATACGTATGAGTTACTGATGCGTGCCATCCTGCAATTGCCGGATCATCTTGAACATCTGCAGATGGGTCATACGGCACATCCCCAGGCATTGCTTTCGCTGGTGAATGAGATGCGAATCGCGCGCGGCAAAAAGGCGTTAGCGGGAGGCGTAACATTTGAACCCGATCTTAGTGTTTTCAAGCCAAATTCTGCTCATACTGCACCACAGAACCCCCCCGGTTTCGACATCGATATCCGCACGGCGGCGCGCAAGCTGCGCCCTACGTTCCAACTCGCGCTGATTAACTGGCATCGCAACCCCCAAGACTTGGGACACGTAGCGCAACTTCTCCAGGTCGTGCGTCGACTCGAGGAGATTTCACGTTCAGAGACTTTGATCCAGCTGTGGTGGGTAGCGGGCGGCTTGCTCGAAGCGCTGGTGGATGGCAGCCTGACGCATATCCCCGTGCCCTTGCTCGGTCAAGTCGACCGCCAGATGAAGAGATTAATCGACCTCGGCGAAGACGTATGGTCCGTCGAACCGCCCACGGCCCTGATCAAGGATTTGCTATATCACGTTGCGCAGGCGCAATCCACCAATGCGCAGGTTGTACAACTTAAACAGGCTTTTAATCTCACTCAACTGATTCCCGATCCAGATCAAGCGCAGGCGTCGAACGAAAGCTTGGGCGCCCCTAACCGCGAATTGATGCGCACGGTTTGCAGTGTCATCAAGGAAGACCTGGCCAAGGTAAAGGATGGGCTCGATATTTTTGTGCGCGGCGAACAGCCTTCCGTTTCCACCATGGAGCCACTGGAGAAGATCCTGCGTCAAACGGCGGAAACGCTGGGCATGATTGGCCTGGATGAGGCGCGGAACCTTCTTTTAAGACAGGCAGTAACGCTGCAGACCATGCAGCAGGAAAACACCGTACCCGATGAGACCGAGCTTGTAGATCTGGCTGGTGCCCTATTGCAGGTTGAAGCCTCACTGAATGACCTGGAAAGCCGGCAGGCCACCAGTGATGACGGTAGCAAACAGCCCGCTGAACAGGGCGGTGCCGACTATCGGCAGGTATTGAACGTCGTTATTAAAGAAGCAAAGGTCGACCTGTCACGGGTGAAAGATGCGATTGTCAGTTTTATAGTTAGCCAGCCCGCGCAGCATAATCTGTTGGCAGGTGTGCCGCAGTTAATCACGCAGGTTACCGGCAGCTTGGCCATGCTGTCCGAGGAACGCGCAGCCCTTCTGTTGGGGAGTTGTAAAAAGTACATAGCCGAAGACTTACTGGTACAACACGTCATTCCGGATCAGCAGCAGCTCGAAAACCTTGCCGATACAATTGTAAGCATTGAGTACTACCTTGAAGCACTTGATGAAAACCGCTCTGACCGCGCGACGATTCTCGACCTTGCGCAACAAAGCATAACGCAAGCCGGTTTTGATCCGTTAGCCTTTCCGAGAACAGATGAAACGCCAACCCAAGCCGAGCCACTGGACTTTGCAAATGAAGCTTTCACCCCAATCGAGCCCGTAGGCTTAGCGGATGAATCGCCTAGCCATTTCACGGATGTATCGCCCAGCCAAGTAATCGATGCTGAGCCTGTAGCGGAGCTTGAGGAAGTTGCCGACCCCTTAATCAATGTGCCGAATGCACCGCCGTTACTCGCTGTGAGTTCTGCGCCCGCCCCGCTCGCGCGCCCTGCATTCTTCCGGCCCGACGGCATTGATGATGAGATTATCGAAATATTCATCGAAGAGGCGCAAGAAGAACTGGCATCAATAGCCACTAACCTGTCGATCTGGAAGCTTCACCCTGAGGCAACTCACTCCCTGACCTTGGTAAGACGCTCTTTCCACACCTTAAAAGGCAGTGGCCGCATGGTAGGTGCCTCTGCTATCGGTGAATTTGCCTGGGCCGTGGAAAATATGCTTAATCGGGTCATTGATGGCACGGTACCTGTCACTTCTGAAGTGTTTGCTTTAGTGGAACGCACGCAGGAAATACTGCCTCAGTTAATAGAGCATTTCAGTGGTGGCAAAGTAGCCACTGTTGAGATACAAAGCTTGATAGACAGTGCCAATCGAATGAGCCAGCCAAGCCCTGTGGAACCTCTGCCCGTGGTTGCTGCGCCGGTTGTTCAAATCCCCACACGGGCAGTCGAGATCATCGAGCCGGTTCTGCGCATGGAGCCCAGTCCGCCCAGTGAGCCGGTCGCCGATCGCGTCCGCGCACTTGAATTTGTGCCGGAAACCGATGAAGCCATAAGCCCGCCCGAGTTCGCATGGGATGCTGTGGAATCTGCTCCGACCATTGCTGAATCTGAAGTCTTCCTCGAAGGATTTGTCGCCGAGGTGCCAAGCCCGGACGACCTTAGCCTTGCTTGGGAGGAGGCCGCGTTTCCGTCTGCAGATGAACCTCAGGCCTTGGTCGAAACCCCCGTCATTCATGAGCCCCCTGTTCCGGTTGAAATGATGATTACCGCACAACAGGACGTCGTGGCCGATATAGCTGAGCTGGCGTACGAAACTAAAGTTGAATATGAAGCTTTACCTTCATATGAAGCTGAAACAGTAAAGGCCACATTGCAGATTGATCCGGTACTGCTGGAAATCTTCAGTAGGGAGGCAGCAAGTCATTTGCAGGTCATGCAATCCTTTGTTGATTATTGCCAGGACGAGCCCGAGGAATGCCGTATCACCGACACTTTGGTGCGTACCCTGCACACTCTGCATGGCAGCGCCGGTATGGCAGGAATTAACGATATCGCCGTGCCTAGCGGCATGCTCGAAGAATACGCCAAGCATTTGAACTTGCATCAAATAGTGGTTGGCCCTGAGGTCCTCAATATGCTGCGTACCAGCATCGATCTCATCAGCCGTATGGTCGCTGCCTTGCAGAATCCCGGTTTCGAGCGGCCCGATATAAGTATGTTGTTGAGCACAATTTCCGCGCTACGCGCCGCCCCTATCTCCATGCCAACAGAGGTTAGCAGCGAGGAAAATCTCAGTGAGCAGGCCGAGAGCATTGTGCAGCAGGTGGAAGATCCGATAACCATAAGCGCGCTGCCCGATGCTCAGACAGAACAGGATTCAGAGATCGTTGAGATATTTCTGGATGAGGCCAGGGAAATTCTTGACGCTAGCGAGATAGTGTTGCAACAGTGGATAGTCGAGCAAGGAAATCACAAATTACTGGAAGAATTGCAGCGCGATTTGCACACGCTAAAAGGCGGTGCGCGCATGGCGGGTCTCAGCGCGATAGGCGATTTAAGCCACAGCCTGGAATCTGTTATCACTGCCGTACTCAATGAGCAGATAACACTATCTCCGCAGTTACCTAAATTAATGCAACAAACGCAGGATCGGCTGGTGCAGATGCTCGATTCCACATCGATCAACCTGCCGCTTGTCCCAGCAACCGAGCTTATCGCTTCACTGGAAGGGATCAGTGCATCGCTGCCCGATAATTCGCCAACTTCGCCAGTCGATACGGTACCCGCAGTTACACAGATCAGACGTAAAGAACCCAAGCTCGTGGAAGCTGTTGAGACACCATTAGAGGTCGAAAGCGAGCCGGTTGAGACAGAATTCGAAGATAATCGTGTTGCACTGCGCCCTCAGCACGAACAGATACGCGTGCGCGCCGACCTGCTCGACAATCTGGTAAATTTCGCTGCCGAAATCAGTATCTCGCGCTCACGCATTGAACAGCAAATGGGCGCGTTTAAATACAACCTTGTTGAGGTAGATCAGATCATTTCCCGTTTGCGTGGACAACTGCGTAATCTCGAAATAGAAACCGAAGCACAGATATTATTCCGCTACGCGGAGACGGCCAGCCAACAGGACGAGGAGTTTGATCCACTCGAATTCGATCGCTTTTCGCAGATGCAGCAGTTGTCGCGTAGTTTGCTGGAGAGTGTCAGCGATTTGGCGAATATCGAAGGTTTGCTGAACGGGCTTACGCGTGAGTCAGAGACACTGCTCGTCCAACAATCGCGTGTGAATACCGATCTTCACGAAGGCCTAATGCGCGCACGCATGGTGCAGTTTGCCGTGCTGATGCCGCGCCTGCGCCGCATTGTGCGACAGACCTGTCAGCAGTTGGGTAAAGAGGTTGAGCTGCGCGTCATCGGCGCCGACGGCCAGATGGATAGAACCGTCCTGGATCGCATTGTGCCTAGCCTTGAACACATGCTGCGCAATGCCATTGACCACGGCATTGAAAGCCCTGATGCGCGCCGTGCCGCAGGCAAGCAGGAGGGTGGCCAGATTACGCTGAGGCTACAAAAAGAAGGGTCGGCGATGATCATGGAGATCAGCGACAATGGTCGCGGTCTGAACCTGCCGGCCATTCGTGACAAGGCAATGAAGCGCGGCCTGCTCGCTGCGGACGCCGATGCCAGCGATAACGAAGTGATGCAGTTTATCCTCGAGCCTGGCTTTACAACCATGCAAGAGGTCACCCAGATTTCCGGGCGCGGCGTGGGGCTGGATGTCGTCAATAGCGAAATCAAGCAATTAAACGGCAGCCTTGAGATTGCCTCCGACCTGGGCAAGGGCACGCGATTTATCGTACGTCTGCCGCTTACGCTGTCCATCAACCGCGCATTGCTGGTGCACGTCGGCGATGAACTTTATGCGATACCCCTGACCAGCATCGAGCGTGTTGTGCAGATGTCGTACGAAGACCTCGCACAGCTTTATGTAACCGATGTGCCAATCCTCAGTGTTGACGGACACGATTACCAGCTTTCACACCTTACCACCGTATTCAGTGGCGAGCGCCACACCCTGTCCGGTCCCAAGCGCAAACACCCGGTATTGCTGGCGCGGGCGGGCGACCATCGTGTGGCGCTGGAGGTAGATTCACTGCTGGGTAGTCGCGAGATTGTCATTAAATCGGTCGGTCCGCAGATCAGCACGATCCGCGGTATAACCGGCGCGACAATTCTGGGCGATGGTCGCGTAGTACTGATTCTCGACATTAATGCGCTGGTACGCGCGGGCGCGGCCGTCAAGGCCGTTAAAGATCTGCAACACATGCTCGTGTGTGAAGTGCCAATGCGAGGATTGATCACCGCTATGGTGGTGGACGATTCCATCACGGTACGTAAGGTCACAACGCGTTTGCTTGAGCGTCACAATATTCAGGTACTTACCGCAAAAGACGGTGTCGATGCCGTGACATTATTGCAGGATCACATCCCCGACATCATGTTACTCGACGTTGAAATGCCGCGCATGGATGGCTATGAACTGGCTACGCACATGCGCAATGAAGAACGCTTGCGGCACATCCCCATCATCATGATCACCTCGCGCACCGGGCAGAAACATCGTGACCGCGCCATGCAGATAGGCGTCAACACCTACATGGGCAAGCCCTATCAGGAAAGCGAGTTGCTGGAAAATATCGGTAATCTGCTTGGCGAAAGACTGGAAGTGCACCACTAACGGTTTGTAGAAATTGAGCGCCAAAATGTTTAGTGGTAAGAGGCAAACTAATGATTGAAACAAAAACAGCGGTGCGCAGCCAGGTTATCCCCATTGAGGGCGATAACCTGATCCTGCCTAATACCGCTATCGCGGAAGTAATTTTTTATGCGGAGCCGGAGTTTATGGATGATGCCCCGGCGTGGATACTGGGGCGCTTGTCCTGGCGCGACCATTCGATAGCCCTGGTGTCGTTTGAACTTGCCTGTGGCCAAACCAAACCCGTACCTGGTCCGCGCGCGAAAATTGTTGTCCTTAATGCCATCAGCGGCAATGCCGAGATAAACTTTTTTGCCCTCGCAACGCAGGGTTTACCGCAATTAATACTAATCGATGAGAGCAAGATCGCCCCCATCCCGAACGAGACCGAAACCAGCCAGCTAATACTCAGCCGGGTAATCGTCAATGGGGAACCGGCGATAATCCCCAACCTCGATGCTTTGGAAAGCATGCTGCTTACGTACAAAAAAATCTGGATGAAGCGCAGCAAGGCTACAGCCTAATACACCATTTCGCTCATGCTAAACGACGGGCCCGGACACTCGCTTATAAGCGGGCGCTGAGCTTGCCATTCAGCAATTAGGAACGCCCCTTTACTGATGAATAGCTTCGCGCGCCAGCGCGCGATGGCCGATATCGTTACGGTAGTACATGCCCTCCCAATGAATTTGTCTGACCAGATCGTAGGCATTCTGTTGTGCCGCCCTTACATCGTTGCCCAACGCACATGCACACAACACACGGCCGCCAGCCGTGACGACCGCACCATTTTGCTCGATTGTGCCGGCATGAAATATTTTTTTATTCGGCCCGAGTACTCTCGGAAGACCTTGGATGACATCGCCCCTGCGGTAATCTCCCGGATAACCGGCAGCGGCCAGTACCACACCCACGGCGGCACGTTCATCCCATTGCGCATGGATTTGATCAAGCTTGTTATCCAGCGCCGCCTCAAATAAATCCGTTAAATCGGAAACAAGCCGCATCATGATGGGTTGCGTTTCAGGGTCGCCCATACGGCAATTGAATTCGAGCACATTCGGCGTACCATCTGCGGCAATCATTACGCCGGCATACAGGAAACCCGTGTAAGGTGTGCCTTCAGCGCGCATGCCACGCACGGTCGGTTCAATAACTTCGCGCATGATGCGCGCATGAATTTCCGGCGTAACGACCGGAGCAGGAGAGTAGGCGCCCATGCCTCCCGTGTTCGGGCCGCGGTCGCCCTCATCGCGTGTCTTGTGATCCTGCGAGGTCGCCAGTGGTAGAATGTGCTCGCCATCGACCATTACAATAAAACTGGCCTCCTCGCCGTGCAAAAATTCCTCGATGACGACACGCGCACCGCCTTGTCCCTGGACATTGCCCGCCAGCATATTCTGAACAGACTCCGCCGCAACATCCTGGTTTTGCGCAATCACTACGCCCTTGCCCGCTGCCAGACCATCCGCCTTGATAACCAAAGGCATGTTTTTATTTTGAATATAGGCAAGCGCTTCGCTCACATCAGTGAAGCTTGCATAAGTGGCGGAGGGGATGCGATGGCGCACGAAAAAATCCTTGGCAAAGGACTTGGAGGCCTCCAGTTGCGCAGCCTTTCGTGTGGGCCCGAAACAACGTAACCCGGCGGTGGCGAAGGCGTCGACTATACCTGCAGCCAGCGGGGCCTCGGGGCCAACAACAGTCATGGTTATATTATTTTTCAAGGCAAAATCAACCAAGGCGGGGATGTCATCAGCTTTGATATTGATATTCCGGGTGTGTGGCTCGCGCCCCGTGCCGGGATTACCGGGGGCGACAAAAATCTTTGTTATTTTAGGCGACTGCGCAAGTTTCCAGGTGAGCGCATGTTCGCGGCCGCCGGAGCCAATGACTAACACGTTCATATTAACCCCTAGCTAAAGTGCAACAGAAAAAAGTAAGCCTTGCATGGCTACGACGCTTATATTCTTATTAATGTCGAAAATGCCGCAAGCCGGTAAATACCATCGCGATGCCATGTTCATTCGCCGCATCGATCACTTCCTGATCGCGCATTGAGCCACCCGGTTGGATCACGGCAGAAACACCTGCTACGGCGGCGGAATCTAAACCGTCGCGGAATGGCAGGAAGGCATCACTTGCCATCACGCAGCCTGCTACACCCAGGCCGGCGTCTTCGGCTTTAATGGCGGCGATACGGGCACTGTAAACACGGCTCATCTGGCCGGCACCGATGCCCACGGTCATGTTATTTTTGCAGTAGACGATGGCGTTCGACTTAACGAATTTGGCAACCTTCCAGGCGAACAGCATGTCCTGAATCTCCGTTTCGGTTGGTGCGCGCTGGGTGACTACCTTGAGGTCATGGCGGTTAATTACAACTGTATCGCTTTGCTGTATCAATAACCCGCCGCTAATACGCTTGTAGTCGAACCGGTCCGTGCGGGATAGGTCCCAGGACCCGCAACTTAGCACGCGTATATTGGGCTTGGTGGCGAGCAGGGCCAATGCGTCTTCATTGACTGCGGGCGCAACAAGTACCTCGACAAAGTGGCGCTCGATAATGGTGCGCGCGGTAGCAAGATCAAGTGCCTGATTGAAAGCAATGATGCTGCCGAAGGCTGACGTAGGATCTGTGCTGTAGGCTTGCTGATAAGCATCGAGAATGGTTTTACCCAAAGCGGCCCCGCACGGGTTGGCGTGCTTTACGATTACGCATGCAGGACCTTCGCTAAATGATTTAACACACTCAAGCGCAGTGTCGACATCGACAATGTTGTTGAATGAAAGCTCCTTGCCTTGATGTTGAAGTGCACTGGTTACACAACCACGCGGCGGATCGGATTCAACGTAAAATGCGGCCTGTTGATGAGGGTTTTCGCCATAGCGCAAATCCTGAAGCTTGGTGAACTGCATGCTGTAGGTACGTGGGAACAGGCTGCGTGGCTGGTGGGGGTTTACCTGGCAGCCAAGGTAATTAGCAATCGCACCATCGTAGCGTGCGCAGTGTTCGAAGGCTTTGACAGCTAATTCAAAGCGCAATTTGTCACTGACGCCACGGTTGGATTCCATCTCGGCGAGCACGGTCTTATAGTCACCGGCATCTACTACAACAGTGACGGAAGTAAAATTTTTTGCGGCGGCGCGCAGCAGCGTCGGACCGCCGATATCGATATTTTCTATCGCTGCGGAAAGCTCACAGTCAGGTGTTCCAACGGTATTTTCAAACGGATAGAGATTGACCACGACCAGATCAAGCGGGCCGATGCCATGCTGCGCCATGATCGCATCGTCCACGCCGCGCCGGCCAAGTATACCGCCATGAATCTTTGGATGTAGCGTCTTGAGGCGGCCGCTCATCATCTCTGGGAAGCCGGTGTAATCCGAAACCTCTACAACAGTTATGCCGTTGTCAGCGAGGAGTTTTGCCGTGCCGCCGGTGGAGAGAATCTCAACGCCAAGCTGTTGCAAATGTTTGGCAAATTTGACGACTCCAACTTTATCCGAGACACTGATCAGCGCGCGTTTGATGGTAGGCATATCAGCTCAGGGAAATTTGTTGCATGATTAATTTTTTGTACAGCATAACTGCTGCTCATGTATCTGTATTTATCAATCCAGGCCGTATTGCGCGAGTTTCTTGCGCAACGTGCTGCGATTCAGGCCAAGGATCTCAGCAGCCTTGCTCTGATTTCCACCGGTATGTTTCATTACCGCTTGCAGCATGGGCGGCTCGATCTCGCTTAACACCATGTGGTAAAGATCGCAGGGATGGTCACCGTCCAGATTCTTGAAGTAGGTTTCCAAGGCAACTTGAATGGCATCACGTAATGGGGTTTTACGCCTTTCCAGGACGGATGCATCAGGTTTATTGTGCGGCATGGATTTTGTCATGCGGCCATTTCTTCGAGGGAATTTTGCGTAGCTCTGTCATCGCTATTTGGCAGAGCAAGTGTTGCCAGCCGGTCGAAGAATTCATGCGTCAAAGTCAGCTGTTGATCGATACAGGTTGCGGCATTAACCGCCTGCCTGAATACGGCGCCACCAATTTGTCCCTTGCTGTACCAGGAGACATGCTTGCGCGCCATCATCACGCCGGTATGTTCCCCGTAAAATTCGTACAGATTATGCAAATGGCCGAGCATGATCTCGCGGATGGAAGTGATGTCGGGGTCAGGCAGTGTTTCGCCGGTCGCCAGATAATGTTTGATGATGCCGAAAATCCACGGCCGCCCTTGGGCGGCACGGCCCAACATGATGCCATCGGCGCGCGTGTAATCGAGTACAAATCTGGCCTGTTCAGGGGTGCGGATATCGCCATTAGCGATGATGGGAATTTGTATGGCGGCCTTGATGGCGGCAATCGTGTCGTATTCGGCCTCGCCCTGATATGCGCAGGCGCGCGTGCGGCCGTGCACGGCGAGCGCCTGGATACCTGCCTGTTCGGCAATGCGGGCTAAGGCCACACCGTTGCGATGGTCTTTGTCCCAGCCGGTGCGAATTTTCAGTGTGACCGGTACATCGACGGCATTTACCACGGCCGTGAGGATCCGCGCGACCAGTGATTCGTCCTGCAACAATGCAGAGCCGGCCATAACGTTGCACACTTTTTTGGCCGGGCAGCCCATGTTGATGTCGATGATCTGCGCACCATTATCGGCATTGTATTTTGCGGCTTGCGCCATCATCGCCGGATCGGCGCCGGCAATTTGCACGGAGCGCGGTTCGGTCTCACCCTCATGGTTGGCGCGCCGTAACGTTTTCTGGCTACCCCATAACAGTGAGTTGGACGACACCATCTCAGAGACCGCCATGCCTGCGCCCAAGTTTTTGCACAATTGACGGAACGGACGATCAGTGACGCCGGCCATGGGCGCGAGCACGAGATTGTTATCCAGTTGGTACGGTCCGATTTTCATTATTAATTAGGATTCAACGTACAAGTATTACAAAGCAGGTTATTACTACCGACAGTTTGGCAATGCCTTAAGTGTTACAGAAAAAATAACGGTCAGGTGATCGTGGTCTCGGCAGAATCACCGGCCCCTCGATTATCCACCCAGCTGATCTTAATCGTATCGCCGTGCGCACCGCCGTTAAAATTGAATGCCATATACGGGTTTTTGGAGATAGCTATTCCGTATTCGGCATCTACCACGACCTTGCCATTGTGTTCGCATTTTACTTCTTTAATAAAATGCGCCGGTATCGGGTCCCCGGTCTTTTTGTCTTTGAACAGGCCGGTTTCCATTGGGTGAATCATCAAGGTCTTTACCGTGGTTACGCCGTTCTCCAGCGTGGCACGTATTTTAATCTGGCTTGCCATAGTTTACCTCAAGCGTAAATGCGAAGTGCACAGTAGACGTATTTTATGAAAAATACGCGTGCTATTCAGTCGTGGGGCTAGTTGCCACAGCCATTGAGGGTGACCTTAACCTTTATGCTCGTGCTGTAAAGCCTGTCGCCGGCCTTGAGCACTGCAATGAGGTTGGAGGTTTCCGCCATTTTTATATTGGTTTTGATGTAGGGTTGGGCATTCTTCGCGAGATTAAAGCGGGCCACCAGCGCATTCGGATTTTTATCCACCAGCAGGGTAATCGACTCGATACCTTCCAGAGTGCTCTGCACTGTAACAGGCACCACCGCGCCGTTCTCAGCCAGGTCGGGGGCAGTAAGCGTGATGTCTGCGGAACGGTCGATAAGATTGGAATTACCAAACAGCGTGTTCAGCGCAGTATCGACCTTCTTTGCATCAAAGGCCGTAGCCGGCCAAGCCGCCAATGCGCGGATCGGGGCGAGCAGGCCGAGGCTGGCGGCTAGCGTCAGTAACCCCGTTATCAAACTGCCTTTGAGAAAAAGCCTGCGTTTGCTGTCTGTTGTCACTACTCACTCCTGCGATTCATAACGGGCCCAAGGTCGGATATTGACCACTCGCCGCGAATACGGGCGCGGCATATTCATATTCACTTGCAGCGCCTGCAATAGCGCATATACCGTGTTATTGCTATTTTGAGATGCCAGGGAATGTACATATGCGTAGCGTGGCACACGACCCACTTATGGAAAATTATAGCTGATTCGGGCGTCTTTGTACGATCAGCGTTTGACCTCAAGCGTCAACTCGTCTTTTAATTGCGCGAGCCGGTCCTCAATCTGCGAGCTTTGGTAGAAGTCGCTGTCCTGCGTACGTAAGGCGAGTTCGAGCTGTTCAATGGCGGCGCTGGTCTGGCCGTTCAGATAATAATATTCGGCTAGTGCCTGATGACCTGCGGCTTTATGCCCGGTCTGCCCCTCTGCCTGGGCGAGTAATTTATACAATTCAGGATCGGAGGTGCGTTGTCGCACATGCATCTGCAACAGGCTGCGGGCATTGGCGGCGTGCCCGGTCTGTAACAAGGCGCGTCCGTACAGCAGGGTCAAGGGGTGATTGCCGGGATAAAGTTTCAACGCCTTGGTATAAATATTCAGGCCATTGCCGGGGTTGCCACTGGCAATTTCAATACGCGCCAAGGCAAGTTGATAGGGCAGACTATCGTTATCCTTGGCCAACAGTTGGCTCATCTGCGTGCGCGCCTCGCCGTAATCACGGTTCGCAAGCAGCGCCAGGGCATACCCGTAGCGTTCGGCCTCTTCGTTGCGGTACTGACCCTGCTTCAGACTTTGAGCGAAGCTATTCACACTTTGTCTGGGGTTGGATTCATTCTGCACGCGCAGTCTGGCGCGCACCAGATGGTACATTTTGCTGTCCACAATCTGGCGATAAGGAAATTGCTCGGCACGATTGCGCGAGTCTGCGATGCGCGATGTGGTCACGGGGTGGGTGCTCAAAAATTCCGGCAGGCTGGTGCCCGCAAAACGCGCGGATTTCTGCAAACGCTCGAAGAAAGTCGGCATGCTGCGTGTGTCAAAGTCGGCGCGAGCTAGCGTTTGGATGCCGATGCGGTCAGCCTCTTCTTCATTACCTCGCGTGAAGTTGATCTGCGCCTGCGCGCTGCCGGCCTGGGTTGCGGCGAGTGCCGCTTGGCCGAGCTCACTGTTCTGGGTGCCCACGAGAATGGCAGCGATCAGCCCCGCGACAGATACGAGACCCAATTTGTCGCCCTGTTCAAATGCGCGGGCCAGATGATGTTGCGTGATGTGCGCAATTTCGTGCGCCAGTACCGCAGCAAATTCACTTTCGGACTCGGTGGCGAGTATCAGGCCGGTGTTAACGCCGATAAAGCCGCCCGGCGCGGCGAACGCGTTGATCGCCGGATCGTCCACCATGAAAAAGGTGAAGTCCTGGGTCTGATTATCGCTGCTGGCCGCCAGCCGGTAACCCAGCGATTGCAGATATTCATTGATCTCGGGATCGTCGATGACCTTGAGCTGCTGGCGCACCTGGCGCATGAATTCTTCGCCGATGCGGCGCTCCTCGACCGGAGAAATCGTTCCGCCTGAGGCATCGCCCATCTCGGGCAAGTCCAGATTCAGCGCCGCGTGCGCCGCCACGGCCGGTATGCATAACCAGATAAAGGCCAGACGCGCTAGCAATCGTTTCAAGAAGAGCCTCTTAGTGTTAAGAAAGTCATACCCTCTGACTGTAGAAATGCCGTATCGTTCATGACCGCTTGCCTGCTGTTCAAGAGACGCGGCCCCAACGCCGGTACGCAAAGCTGCATTGCTGCACCCGATCATAGTTTGTCAGGCACCGTTCTTTTATACTGCGCTAGTTTATCCCAAGCTTATCCCTGCGCCGAAGCATTAAGGAACACCATGCCCGCAAATTTTATCGAACGCATTCCCGCCCGTTATTGGGCTTTATTGGCCTTGCTGGTGTGGGGCGGGCTTGCGCTGCTGCTGCTACGCCATGACCCCTATGGTCTAGATGAAGGGGCGCTGCGCGCGTTACTGTTGAACTGGTCGATTGTCGACAATATTGCCAATCCTATCGTTATTTTTGGTGTCCCGGATTTTCGCGCCCTGCTGTTTATTCCCTTGGGCATTTACTGGTCGGGCAGCCTGATAGCGGCCAAAGTGTTCACGCTGCTTATCATGTTCGTCACGGGCGTGCTGCTCTACCAGTGGCGCGAGCGCACGGCGGGCAGGGAAGTGGCCTTGATCGCCACCGGTCTATTGCTGATCAGCCCAGTAACGCTTCAGCAGGCCGATGCCATCGGCGTCGGCCCTTATCTGCTGCTGATGTTCAGCCTGGGGGCATGGCTCGATAAAAGCTATCGTGATGTCAACCGCCCGCTGGGGGGGAAATATTTTTCGCAGATGTTGCTCGTGGCCATCACCGTCACGCTGCACCCGATTGGGTTGGCCTATCCTATCGCCTTGTTATGGTTGTGGTATAAAAATCCCCTTGATAAACGCCAGCAGCGCCATGTATTTATCGGCGTGGTACTTGCCTTGGCCTTTGTCAGCTTGCTACAGGCAGGCTGGCATGGCCTTGATTGGTGGATTAACCCGCTGGCTTCCTTGGCAAGCGCCGTGCTGGGTCCGCGGTTGGAACCTGCCGCAGATGCGAATCTGGTGTTGGGCGTCGTCGTTGGGCTGATTTTGTTGGCCGTGCTGATAGTGAGCCGGCGTGAGCTCATCCACGACTTCATGGGTACCATACTGCTGCTCGGTGTGCTGCTCGGCGCTGTGGCGGCCGATCTGGTGTGGGCCATGTTGGCCGTTGTGCTAATCCTTTATTACGGAATTCCCGGTTTGATTAGGGCGAACGAATCCATAGGCGGAACGGGTTTTATGGGGCAGCGCGGCGGGGTAATGATGGTCGTCATAGTGGTCGCGACCTTGTTTATGAACATCGACAAGGCATATTACAGCTATGTACAGAGCGGTATTCTTGCACCGCATGATCAACTCATCAGAACCCTCGCCCTTGAGGCTACGAATAGCGATCAACACTTTCGCGCGATAAGCCAATGGCCCGCACGTACCATGATCGTGGTGAAGCGCGACGTGCTTCCATTGCCGCCCCCGGTTAAAAATGGTACAAATTTGTTGAAAATGACACCGGGCATCACGCATATTTTGTTCGATCCATATGCCCCCGCCAATAAAGACCTTGCGCGTGCCATCTCTGAGTTGAGCGAAACGATGGAGACCCTGTCTGTGCAGCCGGGCGGTGTGATCGTCAAGGTGCGCGGGCCTCAGGCTAAGCCTTAGAATCGTTAAATCGCTATCCCATTAATGCCAAAAAACTATCCTTCGCGCTTAACGTTCAGATCAAGCATCCCCTTTTCGCGCTGAAACACGACGATAGACCCAATGCGCAGGGCGCCCAGCACGAACAGCAGCGCACTCAATGCATAAATTTCACCGGACGTAATCTTGTCTTCGAATAATTTGATCATGATCTCGCGCAATAAAAATACGATGGCGGCGTCGACAATGAAGGTCATGCGCAGACGGTGCGTCGTGAAGTAATCGACGAGTGAACGCGACAGCTCTATCAGGATAAACAACGTCAGCACATCGGAAATAATGTGCAAATACTGGCGCGTGATATCCTCGTTCGCCAGCAAATCACCCAAATTCAGGAACAGGCGCACCACACCGATCATAATGCCGAGCGTGATGAACAGGAGCATCACGTTAAGCACGCCGCCGATAACCTTTTCAAATATCTGCACGATGTTAATTTTCATTTTTATGCAACCCCACGTTGGACTGGGAAGAGTGACTAGTTACAGAGAAATTACCGCCTTCAACCGCCGACACTGATTTTGGACTCCGTCCCGTTGCGCAGGTGTTGAATATTGGAACGGTGGCGCCATATCAGTAAGGTTGACATAATCAGCGCGGCGATTTGAAATTCGCGCGGGCCGCCGAACCAGTGCATGTACAATGGTGCCATGAAGGCCGCGCACAGTGCTGCCAGTGATGAAAAGTGCGAGAGGCGTGCGGTAAGCAGCCAGGTAAGGGAAAATGCGAGCCCCACTTCCCAGGACAAGCCGAACAGCACGCCCAGCGATGTCGCTACGCCCTTGCCGCCCTGAAAGCCAAAAAATACCGGGTACAAATGGCCGAAGAATGTCGCTAAGCCTACCGCAGCCAGGATAAGGTTCGATGCGCCCAGGCTGGCAGCGATCAGCACTGGCAGCAAGCCTTTCAATATGTCGCCGAGCAGGGCAATGGCAGCAGCGCGGCGGTTACCCAAGCGCAATACATTGGTTGCGCCAGGATTGCCCGAGCCATGTGCACGGGGGTCGGGTAGGCCCATGAATTGTGAAACGAGCACGGCGGTGGCAAGAGAACCTATCAGGTAAGACAGCACTATCAGGGCGAGATCGGTCATCATAATTGCGCTATTGGAATCGCTTGCGCGGCGCGGGTCAAGTCTGTCGTAATAAAAGCTCGAAAAACCATACCTTCTTCTTTTAAAGATACAACAGGCAATAATAATGGACATCATCTATCTACACGGTTTACGCATCGATACCGTCATCGGTATTTACGATTGGGAGCGGCGCGTCAAACAGGCCGTCATTCTCGATCTCGACATGGCCGTAGACATTCGTAAGGCTGCGGCGAGTGAAAATATTGCCGATACGCTGGACTACAAAGTGCTTGCCAAGCGGTTAGTGGATTACATTGGCAACACCCAATTTCAATTGGTTGAAACGCTCGCCGAACGCGTGGTAGAGCTTATCCTGACCGAATTCAGCGTTGACTGGGTGCGTCTGCGCGTCAATAAAAAAGGCGCCGTGCGCGGCGCAGTCGATGTCGGGGTAATTATCGAGCGCACCAAGCCGGCATCATGACACGCGTATACGTCAGCATCGGCAGCAATATCGAACGCGAATACAATGTGCGCGCCGGTCTGGCCGCGCTACGCGAGCGCTACGGCGAGTTAAGCGTATCTTCCGTTTATGAAAGCAAGGCCTTCGGTTTTAAGGGCGACAATTTTTACAATCTGGTCGTTGGCTTCGACACCGGCGATGACGTGCATACCGTTGTTGCGGCCCTGCGCGCCATGGAAGACCGGCAGGGACGCGTGCGCAGCGGCCCACGTTACTCCTCACGCACACTGGATCTGGATCTGTTGCTCTACGGTGATTTAGTGCTGCACGAGCCGGGACTGGTATTGCCGCGCGCCGAGATTTTAAAGCATGCCTTCGTGTTGCTGCCACTCGCTGAAATCGCCCGTGAAATGCGCCATCCCATCAACGGCCTGATGTATGCGGAATTGTGGCAGGGTTTTGATCCGGCCGGCCAGGCGCTTTGGACTGTTCCCAATCAAAAGGCGGCGGCTGGTTAAAATCTGTTGGGATAATTGGACGGCGTACCGCGCCCGGTAAGAAGCGTGAGGGCCAACTCGCGTCCTGTCGGACAGCGCGTGTTTTTGTTTTTCTGGACTAGGGCTTTTTCATCCACACGCTACAGGCTAACTGTTAACCGTCCGCCCGCCGTCCACGGCGATGACCTGTCCGGTGATATAGTCCGCGTCGCGGATCAGAAATAATACTGCGTTTGCAACATCGCGCGGATGACCTTGCCGCTTTAATATGACGCGCGAGATGATGCGTTGCT
>JBDSMM010000076.1:0-4065 GCA_039915825.1 Gammaproteobacteria bacterium
TCTTAGGCGGCTAGAGCGTAGTTGTCGTCGTTGGCAACTATATTGTTTGCAGTTGGATTTACGAGGTGATCTGCCCCTCGGCATGCCCCTAAGGCTTTGTAACCCGCGTCGAAGCCAGGTCGCCCCCATTGGGAATGATAATTATACGCCTGTGCTGCGCGTCCAACAATCAATGTGTTTTGAACAGGCGCTCTTTTTCGCGCGCCCAGTCGCGATCGCGCTCGGTGTCACGCTTGTCGTGCTCCTGCTTGCCTTTGGCCAGGCTGATCTCCAGCTTGGCGCGGCCTTTTTTCCAGTAAATGGCGACGGGGATTAGTGTGTAACCCTTGCGGTCCACCGCGCCGATGAGTTTTTTCACCTCCTCGGCATGCAACAGTAGCTTGCGGGTGCGTAGCGGATCGGGGTGGATATGGGTGGAGGCGGTGGGCAGCGGTGATAAGTGTGCGCCGAACAGCCAGGCCTCGCCGTCTTTCAGCAGCACATAACTTTCTTTGAGCTGAATACGCCCGGCGCGCAAGCTTTTGACTTCCCAGCCCTCCAGGCATAGCCCCGCCTCATAACGATCTTCCAGGAAGTAATCGTGACGGGCCTTTTTATTCAGCGCGATGGTTTTGGCGCCGGGTACTGCGGGTTTTTGTTTGGACATGGACGTATTATAAAGGCGTAGAGGACAGGCGTATCAAAATTCTTCGAAGCGATTGAGGTCAGGCTAAAATTCGCCGACAATCACATGTTGAGTAATGTGTACGCCCCGGTACCAAGCAAAAAGCAGAAGGCAGGCTGAACCGTGACCACAATTAGTAAAAGCGCATTGGTGCCGTATTCGGCCACTCAAATGTATGCATTGGTGGACGATATTGAATCCTATGCAGAGTTCCTGCCTTGGTGCACGGCGTCTCGCGTGTTAAGCCGCCATGTGGACGAGGTGCGTGCCGTTATTGAACTGGCGCGCAGCGGCATGCAAAAATCCTTCACCACCTGTAATCGTCTGCAGAAGAATAAAATGATCGAGATTCGCCTCGTCGAGGGGCCCTTCAAGCATTTGGAAGGATTCTGGCGTTTCCACGCGCTGAGCGATGAGAGTAGCAAGGTGAGTCTGGATATGGATTTTGAATTTTCCAACCGGTTGGTCAGCCTGGTATTCGGCCCGGTGTTTAATCAGATTACCAATACGCTGGTCGATGCTTTTTGTAAGCGTGCGGCGAATGTTTACGGTATACGTTAAGACGGGGCAGTCTACAAAATGCGGAGAATGCAGTGGCGCTGGAAGATGGTAATAAGCAAGCGTTAAATAGCGCTGCGGAGCTCAACGGGGAGCCGGGCATTTGGGTAGAAGTGGCTTATGCGCGCCCTGATGTACAGGTTATTATTCCTGTGCAGGTGCCGCAGGGCGCCATGCTCGAAGATGCAATCAGACACTCCGGTATGCTGGACACCTTTGTCGAGATCGATTTGAACGTGAATAAGGTAAGCATATTCGGCAAGCTCGCCAAGCTGACGACCTTGTTACGCCCCGGAGACCGGGTCGAGATTAACCGTCCCTTGATTATGGATCCAAAGCAGGCGCGCAAGCAGCGGGCTGAGCACGATAAGCGCGCAGTTGATCCATAACTGAAATGCCCGTTGACGGAGTGCGTATTATAGCTTGGGGCTGGCCGGCTCAGCGGTATTGGGCGTGATGTCTGAGCTATCCGCGCTTTCTGACGGCCGGGTTTGTGCCGTATTAGGCGGAGTCTTGGCGAAATCATCTTCTTTTCCCAAGCCGATGGCTCTCTTCAAGCTGCTGAAAAAACCTTTTTTCTGATTTGATGAAGGTACGGTAACGACGGTTTCCTTAGGTGCGTGCTGTTCGCGGTTACCTGCCGCGGGCACAATATCACCTTCCATACGCGCGAGTTTCTCATTGGTAAAAAACAGCGAGATATGACGCTGGTCGCGGAGCTTACGGCCTTTTTGAAAGCTGTACACATAATCCCAGCGCTCTTGGTGAAACACATCCACGATAGGAGGTGTGCCAAGGAGAAATCTCACTTGGCTCTTGTCCATGCCGGGCTTGAGCTTGTCGACCATCTCCTGGGTAATGACATTGCCCTGCTGGATGTCAATTTTGTGTACACCGGGAAGCGACAGCGAGGAGCAGGCAGACAACACCAGGGTTGCGCCGGCAAGTATAATAATGAGAAGCTTCTGCATCGGAATGGACACATCCTGTATTGGGTAATTCGTTAATAATAGCCTACCATAGACCTGAATCAAAGGTTCGAAGAACAACCTGCGGCGCACATCCTGCCTTTACCGGATAACAACTTATAATCTGCCTTGGTTATTGAGGTTACTGTCCCATAAAATACATTTTCACAGTTTAAGGTTACTCAGAGGAAGAATCATGGAAAGTACGGAACTAAAAAAGGCGGGCCTGAAGGCCACCTTGCCGCGGATACGAATTCTGCAAATGCTGGAGCAGAGTCCGATGCGCCACCTGAGCGCCGAGGATGTGTATAAGGGGTTACTTGAAAGCGGTGAAGACGTTGGGCTGGCAACCGTATATCGCGTGTTAACCCAATTCGAAACCGCAGGGCTGGTATCGCGCCATCATTTCGAAAGTGGCCACTCGGTATTTGAAATGAACGAGGGCTCGCATCATGATCATATCCTGTGTGTGAAATGTGGGAAAATAGAAGAATTCATTGATGAAATTATCGAGGAGCGTCAACGCTCCATTGCCAAGACAGCGGGCTTCGCGATGACGGATCATTCCCTTTATATCTACGGCATTTGTAGTCAATGCCAACGTCGCAAGGCAGAATAATCTAACTACCAGGTGTCTGCTTGCCGGTTGTCGTTTATTTAGTTTTACGCTTATTTGGCTTGCGCTCCTGCAACTGAGCACTTTCCAACATCTCTTGCGCATGTGAGACCGTCTGTTCGGTAATTTTTACCCCACCGAGCATGCGCGCAATCTCCTCCCGCCGTTTCGCCATGGGCAATGTATTAAGTGTTATGCGGGTGTGGTCTTGGGCGGTTTGTTTGCTTACCTGTATATGGTTGTGGCCCTGAGCGGCGACTTGGGGCAGGTGAGTTACGCACAGCACTTGCCGGTTGTTGCTCAACGCCCGCAATTGCTGCCCTACAATCTCGGCCACGCCGCCGCCGATGCCTACGTCTACTTCGTCAAAGATAAGTGTTGGGATGCGCCCATTCTGAGCCGTGATAACTTGAATAGCGAGGCTGATGCGTGAAAGCTCGCCGCCCGATGCCACCTTGGCCAGCGGCCGCAAAGGTTGTCCTGGATTGGCACTCACGCGAAACTCGACGCGTTCACTACCGCTGGCGGAAAACTGTTCATCGGCCAGCGGTTCCAGGATGGACTCGAAACGGCCGCCCGGCATATTCAATTGCTGCATATTGGCGCTCACTCGCTCGGCGAGTTCGTGTGCCGCTTTGGCCCGGCTGCTGGAAAGTTTATGCGCAAGGTCGCGATAGGCACCCGCCGCGCGCGTGATTTCTGTCTGCAGGTGGTCGAGCCGCACATCGGCGTCCTTAAGTTCGGTTAGTTCCTGCGCTAATTTAACCAGCAATAGCGGCAATTCAGCGGGCGCGACTTTATGCTTACGCGCCAGCTCATGTACGTTGGCCAAACGCTGGTCTATCAAGCTCAGTCGCGCCGGGTCGAGCTCCAGGTTATCGACGTAATGGCGCAGTTCAGTAACGCCTTCCTGAACCTGGATGACGCCCGTAGCCAGCAGCTCAGTGGTTGCGGCCAGGCGTTTATCGAGTTGTTGCAGTTGCTCGAATTCGCGTACCGCGTGGGTAAGTAAGTTGAGCGCGGAAACCTCATCATTTTCGTAAAGATTTTGCAGTTGAGCCTGACATGCGTCGAGCAGCTTGGCCGCATGGTTGAGACGTATATGTTCCTCACTGAGTTCCTCCAGCTCGGCCTCGCTCAAATTAAGAACCTCGAGTTCCTGCACCTGATAGTGCAATAGTTCCCGGCGTGCGGTTCGTTCGCTGGCCACGCGGGTCAGGTTTTGCAAGTCATGGCAGGCATTTTTCCAATGTTGGTAA
>JBDSMM010000102.1:0-2849 GCA_039915825.1 Gammaproteobacteria bacterium
GGGGATATCGCATCTAGTACCGGAACGTACGCGCGATGCAACAAAGCTTCAATAGCGGGGAAGTCGGCCGGAAATGCGGAGCGGATTGGCATGTGAAACCTAACGTTCAAAGTGAGGGGCGCCGCGCGATTTTCGCGGCGTCCCTCTCGACTGCCGGGTTAGGCGGAAAACGTCGATTCAAAGCCCCGATCATCGCAGTGCTATTTCTTTCTTGGATCGTCCGTTGGGTTGACGTAGTTGATGGCCCACGGTCCAACGCCATGAACCTGAATGATGGTTTCTTCTTTGGTCCAGGCGAAATGGTTGGTCTTGGGCTGCATAATTGCGACACTGCCCGCCGATAAGGGCATGGTTTTTGACGGATCAAGCTTGTCCCCGGTTCCCATGTTGAAGGTGCCGGAAATCACCGTGACATGCTCAATGGCGGGATGCCAGTGGGCGGGGACTTTATAGTTGGCGGGGAATTTCAGGCGGAAGGTAAATGGCACCGCGTCGTTCAGCGGGCCTTCGATCACGGTGACTTTTGCGCCCGGCGGCAGTGACGGAACATCCGCCCATTTAAGATCAGTCGGCACCAGCATCACATGGGAGGATTGACTGTCTGCCCATGTTGCAGGGGGGACGAGGAAGCTAAGCGCGAATGTCAGAGGTAGCACGGCAACTTGAAAGACTTTCATTTTTTCTCCTTACAGTTTAGTAAAAAAGTGATTTGTTTGGTACCACTGTAACAACTCTTAGCACTGACCCCTAACGTGCGAATTAACCGGCCCGCGCGGACGGCGCGAGGCGCCGATTGCGCGGGTCCGTGTTGAATGACTGGTTAGGCTATCCAACCCCACTTTCTAAAAATCTTTGCGCCACTGGGGGAGGAAAGAAAGTCAACGAACTGTCGCGCAGCATCTTTTGTTTTTCCCTGTGTCGTGAGTACTACGCCCGTATCACGGTAAATTGCATACTCGGGTTCAATCTTGACGACATCGGCTAAGCTGGGATTAGATACCTGCCAGATATTCCAGATTAGCCACGCGTCAATTTCCAGCTTCTCAATCCATTGCTGGCGGGCTTCTGCGCTGTTTGTTGCATAGCCAACAATGTTTCTACGTAAACTCTTGACGGTGTTGATATCTCCTTTTCGTCCTGCCATATCTTCCCAGACACCATTCTGCCCAGCGCCATTCACAACAAGAATCTTCACGTCTGGGGCGAGAATATCATTGAGTCCGGTGATTTTTTTGGGATTACCTGGCCGTACGAGTATTGACAAGGGTCTTAGATACAAGGGGTGTACCTCAGAGTTAGCGATGCGGCCATCCAAGGCAACTACGAAGTCGGTCATCATCGTTTCTGAGCCGCTGTAAATGATGTCCGCGTCACTTTTTGCTTTCTCTATCCATTGCGGGGTCGGACCAGCGGTAACTTCGACCTTGATCCCTGACTTCTTCTCGAAAGCGGCAGCTGCCTCTTTCATAGCAGGAGCTGGACCACCCGGTCCATAAACATGCAGCGTGTCCTGCGCGCGTGCCACACTTGTGATCGCGAGCGCTCCGATCAGCACGACAAAAATAGCATTAGTAAATGTTTTCATAACGACTCCTTTGATAAAGATTGGAAGCGCTCAGACCTTAACGCTTAGTAAAAATTCCTTGCGCCTAACGAGGCTGTAGAAAAACTCCACCTTACCCGGAACCATTGCGCCTATCAAGGTCGAAAGATGAAGATAACCGAAAGAGGGATAGGGCATGGCCCGTTACAAACACATCGACACCAGCCCACGCTTTCTCGCGGTCGACCTGCAACGACAACTCCTCCCCGGCAGCTTCGAACACGCATTGAATCACCTGCTGGACCACGAGACTGACCTATCCCATTTCGACGCGAGATTTCGCAACGACAGCAGCGGAGCGGCGGCTTACCCGCCCGCCATGCTGCTCAGGGTTGTCCTGTTTGGCTATTCGCAAGGCATCGTCAGCAGCCGAGGAATCGAACGCGCCTGCCGTGAGCACGTTACCTTCATCGCCCTGTCCGGCGACAGCGCCCCGCACTTCACTACCCTCGCCGGTTTTGTCAGCCGCTTAGGAGATGACATTGCCCGCCTCTTCAGCCAGATCCTATTCATCTGCGACCGCCAGGGACTGATAGGCCGGGAGATGTTCGCCATCGACGGCGTCAAGCTGCCCTCCAACGCCTCCAAAGCGCGCAGCGGCACACGTGCCGAGTTCGAGCACCAGGCTAACAAACTCGAAGCGGCCGCCCAGACCCTGCTGGCGCGCCATCGCGAGCAAGACCAGCGTGCCGTCGAGCCTGATCTTCAAGCCAAAGCAGTGCAGCGCATCGAGCGCCTGCAACAGGACGCCACGCAACTACGCCGCTGGCTCACCGAACACCCAGAAGATCGCAAAGGCAGCAAAGGCGCGATCCGCAAAAGCAACCGCACCGACAATGACAGCGCCAAGATGGCCACCTCCAAAGGAGTGATCCAAGGCTACACCGGCGTAGCCGCCGTAGATGCAAAACACCAGATCATTGTCGAAGCCCAGGCCCACGGCACCGGCAGCGAGCAGGAACTACTCATCCCGGTGATGCAGGCCATGGGAGACCTGCGCGCAGATGAAACACTCATCACCGCCGATGCGGGCTACCACAGTGAAGCCAATCTCAAGACGCTGAACGAGATGAAAATAGACGCATTGATTGCCGACAACAGCCTGCGCGGCCGCGACCCACGCTTTGCCGAACAGGATAAATACAAAGCGCTGCCCGACCCGCTGCACGACAAGGGCGGCAAACCATCGCCGCCCGCGCGCTATCAACCCAAAGACTTCGACTACGACCCAGAGGCAAAAACCTGT
>JBDSMM010000066.1:0-3920 GCA_039915825.1 Gammaproteobacteria bacterium
TATGGCAGGGCACAGGAAAGCGAGGCAGACTTAATAGGCCTGGACTTGATGGCACGCGCCGGTTTCGATCCGCGCGCAAGCATCCCGTTATGGCAGAACATGGCTAGTGCGGGTCGCAGTGCACCACCGGAATTTCTCTCCACCCATCCCTCCGGTTCGACGCGTATTGCCGACCTCAGGGCACGCATACCTCAATCTCTGCAACTTTACGAACAGGCGCGGGCAAGCGGAGCTCAGCCAAACTGCGGCCGATAACATTGTGAGTGCTCGGCACCACGGTGAATTATCGAGGAGTTTTTTCCTATGCGGCATTAGCGGAACCTTTGACCCATGAAAGGGACTAATAATCCGTATAACTTGCGGAGCATTTAGCCTTGAACAGACGTGATTTCTTACGCGGCTCCCTGTGTCTCATCACCCCTATGGCGGTGTCGAATGTTTTCGGAGAAGCCCAAACTATGTCATCTGCAAAAACTGCGTCTTCCGGGATAGAAAAAATCCAGAAATCCGAGAGCGAATGGCGACGGGTGCTAACACCTGAACAGTTTGACGTATTACGTGAAGAAGGCACTGAACGGCCATACACAAGCCCATTAAATGAGGAAAAAGACAAAGGCGAGTTTGTCTGCGCCGGATGCGCCTTGCCTTTATTTACCTCGGAGATGAAATTCGACAGCGGCACAGGGTGGCCCAGCTTCTTTACGGCCATCGACAATCACGTTGACACCAAGACCGATTACAAAATCATTTTTCCACGCACCGAATATCATTGTGCGCGTTGCGGCGGCCATCAGGGACACATCTTCAACGATGGCCCCAAGCCAACCGGCAAGCGCTACTGCAATAACGGTGTGGCCTTGAAATTTATTCCTAGTTAGTCAAGGTCGGGGAATCGAGAAATTACCATGCAAAAAGCCACTTTCGGCGCAGGATGCTTTTGGGGAGTCGAGGCCGCCTTCCGCAAGCTCGCAGGGGTAACTGCGACAAGCGTTGGGTATCTAGGCGGGTCATTCGAAAATCCGACATACCAGGACGTCTGCTCGGGAAGAACCGGACACGCCGAGGTTGTGCAAGTCGAGTACGATCCGTCTCAGATTTCCTATGATGAACTATTAAGTGTGTTTTGGGATAACCACAATCCCACTACATTAAATCGCCAAGGGCCTGATATTGGCACGCAATATCGCTCTGCGATTTTTTTTCACGATGCGGAGCAGCAGCTTGCAGCCACGGCCTCGAAAGAAAAACTCCAACAGAGCGGCCAATATAGAAATCCGCTCGTAACAGAGATTACGCCGGCATCGGAATTCTATGCGGCGGAAGACTATCACCAGCAATATCTGGAAAAACGCGGGCTCGCTCACTGCTCTATCAGTTAATATTTGGGCAGTTAATATTTTAGGCAGTTAATATTTTAGGGGTGTCTTTTGTGCACCCATAAATCCAGTAAATAATAAGCAGTTGTAGCGGCAAGCGCAGCAATAGCAAGCTGGTAACCAAGGTTAGTCCATCGCGCTGCAAATAGTCGATTGCCATCTGGATGTTCGCCGGCGTAACGGCAATCACCAGAGCCATCAATCCATAACCGGCATAACGGCGCAGCGCCGGAATCAGCACACCTATCCCACCCAATATCTCAAAAACTCCGCTGATATACACAAGCTCCAGTTGATATGGCAGATAGGGCGGCATGATGGTCAGATAAAGCGGTGTCTTGAGAAAATGCAGAATCCCGCCGACGATAAAAAACAACGCCAGAAATATTCGCAGTGGCAACCGGCATGGACTGAATTGCATACTTATATCCTGGGAATGATTAATGGTTAGCTTGCAGCCAATCCTTCCATTCCTCAAAGAGTCCGCTGTCGTGGGCCGCCACGGCTGAGCATGATTCCAGCCCGTCGTTGCCTATTGTGGTTCCTTCCAGCGTCAGCGCATGTCCGCCTGCTTCACTCAAAATAAGACTGCCTGCCGCATAGTCCCATAGTTTTTGCTGCCCGTGCAGGTAAACATGAAAACGGCCGGCTGCTAACCAGCACCATTCGAGCGCCACGGAACCAAAGTTGCGTTGTGAATAATAGGGAGGATGTGTCACTAGCTTTATGGCAAGCGGCACTGCCAGGCGTTTAAAATCGACAACGGCAATGCTTTCACTTAGCGCTCGTTGGGTAATTCCCGCTTGCAAACGCTTGCCATTCAGCCATGCGCCCTGCCCTTTTTGCGCAGTGAAACATTCATCGCTCATGGGGTCATAGACGAGGCCGATAACAATCTCGCCCCCCATAATCAGTGCCAGTGCTACTGCGAAAAAGGGAATGCCTGCCGCAAAGTTGCTGGTGCCATCGAGTGGATCCAGACACCAGAAACCTTTCTGCTGATTATTAATTATTTGCTGCTGTTCATGGGCGGGCATCTCTTCGCCAAGAAAGCCATATTGCGGCCACCGTTGCGCAAGTTCAATTTTCATAAAGCGCTGCATTGCGATGTCGGCAGCGCTAACAATGCTGCCATCCGGCTTATGCTCATGCTTATGATATAGTGAGGCCTCAGCGAAGCGCGCCAGCAACTCCTGGCGCGCAGCTTGCGTTATTAATTCTTGCAGCTCTTTAATATCTGGCAGCATTGTTACTCTCTTGATAAGTTGGACATGCTACTTGCATGCAGGGCTTGTATTATTTTATACGCACGCTTACCGCCATCGGACAAGACATATCCGTAATATGCGAAAAGAACAGGATATGTATGCAATCACCCCCGAAGAAACCTGGTTGGTTTATATGCTGGAGTGCAGCGACGGTTCATTTTACACGGGAATTACGAATCACTTGGAGCGGCGCTTGCTGCAACACAACAGCGGACGCGCCTCACGCTATACACGCAGCCGCCTGCCGGTTAAGGTTATCTATCAGGAAATTTGCATAAATCGCGCGCAAGCGCTGTCACGCGAAATGACGATAAAATCTTTGACTCGTACGAACAAGCAGCAGCTTATCGAAATGAACAAGCAGGGGAGCCCAAGTTTATGACAGTACGGAAGGCCGTTCTTATCGTGGTAACCAGCCATGACCGAATTGACGACGCCCATAAAACCGGACTATGGTTTGAAGAGTTCTCGGTGCCTTACCGATTATTTCGCGCGCAGGGTTATCAAATCGCTGTTGCAAGTCCCAAGGGCGGGCCTACACCACTTGATCCGCACAATGTGCCTGAAGATATCGACTCCGCTGACACTCGTGCCGCCTTGCAGGCATTAGACAATACCGTGCCTTTGGCTGACGTTCACGCAGCACAGTTCGATGCCATCTTTTTCCCCGGCGGGCACGGCACCATGTACGACCTTCCCGGCAATCCCCATGTGATAAGCATGCTCGGCCAGTTCGCGGAGCAAGGCAAGATCATCGCCGCAGTGTGTCATGGGCCGGCGGCCCTGATCGGTGCGCTCTCAGGCGACGGCACACCGCTGGTCAAGGGTCGTAATGTCACCATGTTTACCAACGAAGAGGAACAGGCAGTGGAGTTGGCGGACTTGATGCCGTTCATGCTCGAGTCGAGATTACGTGAACTGGGTGCGCACACCGTGGCCGGTGGGCTGTGGCAAGACCATACCATCGTAGACGGTAAACTAGTGACCGGCCAGAACCCGCAATCCAGTAGCAGCGTGGCCCAGAGTGTGATCAAGCTACTGGGCGCGTCCTGATTAGCGTCAGGCGAAGATTCCTAAATTCTAATGAAAACAACAGAGGCACGCCTGATTGATCTTGAGATACGTACGACCCATCAAGACGCCACGCTTCAGCAACTCAACGACGTTATCGTCGCGCAGCATAAACTCATCGCCAACTTGACCCTGCAAATCGAGGCGCTGAGACAGCAAATAGCATCGCAGGCACAGTTCAACCTTGCCCATCCCTCCGAAGAAA
>JBDSMM010000107.1:0-12138 GCA_039915825.1 Gammaproteobacteria bacterium
TCAAGATTCATTGGTACGGGCTCATGTACCTCATCGGCTTTGCCGTGGTCTGGTGGCTGGGCCGCATTCGTGCCAGGCGTCCCGACTCGGGCTGGGACGCCGAGCAGATTAGCGATCTGGTTTTCTACGGCGCCTTGGGCGCCGTGCTGGGTGGGCGCATCGGCTATATATTGTTTTATAATTTTCCGTTTTTTATTGCCGACCCGCTGAGTATCTTTAAGGTCTGGCAGGGAGGGATGTCATTCCACGGCGGCATGGTCGGCGTGTTCGTCGCCATGTGGCTGTACGGCCGTAAATTCCACAAGGGCTTTTTCCAGATTACCGATTTTATCGCACCGCTGGTGCCCATTGGCCTGGGCGCCGGGCGTATCGGTAATTTTATCAACGGCGAACTCTGGGGCCGTGTCAGCGATGGTCCCTGGTCCATGGTCTTTCCCAACGCCGGCGCATTAGCGCGCCACCCGTCCCAGCTTTACCAGGCTTTCCTGGAAGGCATCGTCCTGTTCATTATTTTGTGGCTATATTCCAGTAGGCCGCGCCCGACCATGGCGGTGTCCGGCATGTTCCTGATCTTCTATGGCCTGTTCCGCTTTATTGTTGAGTTTGTGCGCGTGCCCGATGCGCAATTGGGCTACCTCGCCTTCGGCTGGCTGACCATGGGCCAGGTGCTATCCATTCCAATGATCTTGATCGGTCTGTGGTTGGTCTGGTGGGCGTATTATCGAGCGGATGCGCGGAACTAAATGTAAAAAGTTTATTTTCAGCGGACATGCAGTACGCCGCATGTTTGAGCGTGCCATTAGTAAAGATGATGTCGTGACTGTAGTGACATCGGGAGAAATTATAGCGACCTATCCGGAAGATACTCCATTTCCGAGCTGTCTCATGCTGAATTTCCTAAGGGATAGGGCTGTTCATGTGGTAGTGTCCATGAGCCCGCGAGAGGGTATTTGTTATATCATAACGGCTTATCCGCCGGACCTGATTGTTTGGAATGCCGATTTTAAAACGAGGCGAGTAGCATGAAATGCGCACTATGCAAACAGGGCGAGACCCGGCCAGGTAAAGTTACCGTATCACTTCAGCGTGGTGAAACTACTGTCATCGTCAAGGACGTGCCTGCCGATGTTTGCGAAAATTGCGGAGAATACTACCTCTCGGAAACGGTCACTGAAAAATTACTGAACAAAGGCGAGGATGCGGTAAGTAAAGGTACCGAAGTAGAGATTTATAGATTCGCCGCATAGCCATGCAGCAGTATCTGCAATTTTTAAGACACATCCGCCAACACGGCGTGCGCAAGGACGATCGCACCGGCACCGGCACGCTCAGCGTGTTCGGCTATCAGATGCGCTTCGATCTCGCCGCAGGTTTCCCGCTCGTTACCACCAAAAAGCTGCACATCAAATCGGTCATTCACGAAATATTGTGGTTCTTGAGCGGCGACACCAATGTCAAATATCTCAACGACAACGGCGTGCGCATCTGGAATGAATGGGCCGACGAAAACGGCGACCTGGGCCCGGTATACGGCGCGCAGTGGCGTCACTGGGAAACAGCGGATGGCCGCAGCATTGATCAAATCAGCGAACTCATCCGGCAAATAAAAACTAACCCAAATTCACGCCGCCTCATCGTGAGCGCATGGAACGTCGGCGAACTGGACAAGATGGCCCTGCCGCCCTGTCATGCCTTTTTTCAATTCTATGTCGCGGACGGCAAACTATCCTGCCAATTAACGCAACGCTCCTGCGATGCATTTCTCGGTGTGCCCTTCAATATCGCGGAGTACGCCTTGCTCACGCATATGGTCGCCCAGCAGTGTGATTTGGAGGTCGGCGATTTTATCTGGTGCGGCGGGGATTGCCATATTTATCTGAATCATCTTGAGCAAGTGGATTTGCAGTTGACGCGCGCGCCTTTTGCACTGCCCACGCTCAATATCAAACGCAAACCCGGTTCGATAGTTGACTATCGATTTGAAGACTTCGAGATCGCCAATTACCAGGCGCATCCGTCCATCAAGGCCGCCGTGGCTGTTTAAGCCCTGCCGTTCATCAGCAACTCACGTAACGGATTAATGACCATCTCTCTCATCGTCGCTATGTCCAGGAATCGTGTCATCGGCAAGGGCAACGCACTGCCTTGGCATTTACCGGCGGATTTGAAATACTTCAAGCGCATCACGCTGGGTAAGCCCATCATCATGGGGCGCAAGACCTTCGAGTCGATCGGCAGGCCCTTGCCGGGACGGGCGAATATTATTATTACACACGAGCGCGATTACCAGGCCACTGGCTGTACCGTGGTTCACTCCATTGATGATGCGTTAACGGCAGCGCAGGGTAATGAAGAAATCATGGTGATTGGTGGGGCGAAATTATTTGAGCAGATTCTTCCGCGCGCCGACCGTATTTATTTAACCGAGATTGCCGAGGATTTCGTGGGCGATGTATTTTTCCCTGCGTTAAACCAAAACGATTGGCGCGAGACACAACGCACCACTCACCAACCGGACGATAAAAATTCATATGCCTACAGCTTCGTGGTGCTCGACAGAAGTGATAATAAGTATTGCGACGTAACGGCTTCCCTTTAGCTGAACCTTGGCCTCTAAAGGCGATCTGAACCTTAACCGTGATTGAAAGGCTATGGTTAAGCGTAAATTTTCCGCTCCATACAGCACAGGACAGTGAGATGACCAGGCAACTTTTAGCGTTGATAATGTTATGCGTTTTCGTATTCAACCCTGCCGCCTTTAGCTCCACAAAAAATAACGACACTCTACGTACGGAGAAAAATATGGGGCGTGTGGACGTGTCCGCATGGATGGGCGAGTCTTTTCAGGTGAGCCCTGACAGCAGACATTTTGCTTACGTCACCCAGGTTGGTGACAAACAAGCTGTGGTCGTGGATGGGAAGCGTGGAAAACTCTACGACGGCATTGGCAAGCGCGCGACATTTTTCAGTCCCGACAGCCAGCACGTGGCGTATGTCGCGAAGCTGAAAGATAGCTGGCATGCGGTGCTTGACGGCGTGGAAAGCAAGGCCCACGAAGCGCTGGCGACGCCGGTATTCAGCCCCGACAGTAAGCATCTGGCTTACAAGGCCAAGTTCGGTAAAAAATCCAGGGTGGTGCTCGATGGCGTGGAAGGGCCGCTGTATGAAGGTTTGGGCGAACGTGAACATTTTATAGTGTTCAGTCCAGACAGCAAACGTCTCGCGCATGTCGTCACGCAAGACGGCAAATTTTTGGTCAGCGTCGATGGTGAAAAAGGCAAGCCCTACGATTTTATTGGCGAGGCCAGCCTCGTGTTCAGCCCCGACAGCAAACATCTTGCATACCGGGCGATGGATGCCGGCAAGATAACCGTCGTGCTGGATGGCAAGGAGCAAAAACATTTCGAGGCATTTTCCACCAGCATTCCGTTATTCAGCCCCGACAGTGAGCATTTGATTTACGTTGCCGGTGCGGGGAACAAAAAATTCCTGGTGATCGATGGCGAGGAGCAGGCAGCTTACGATGATATCGTTAGTATATCGCCAACCTTCAGTGCGGATGGCAAGCACATTGCCTTTGTAGCAAAAGACAAGGGTAAGGAATTCGTTGTTGTCGATGGCAAGGCAGGTGGTAAATACGCACGTATTCCGCAAGAAAACCCTGTGTTTAGTGCAGATGGTAAACGTATTGCCTATGTTGCCGAAAAAGACGGCAAGGAGGTTGCCGTCATCGATGGAAAGGCCGGGAAACCGTATGATAAAATCGGTCGATTTGCCCCGTTTTTCAGCCCTGATGGAAAGCAGGTTGCCTATCGGGTCGCCAGCGGAGACGATCTATTCGTGGTGGTGGATGGTGAGGAACAACAACGCTACGAGGGCATTGGAAAATCCGATCCGATATATAGCCCCGATGGCGCTCACATTATTTATCGCGCACATGCAGACGGTGGCGAACTCGTGGTGATCGACGGGCATGAAGAAAAGACTTACGACCTTATTCTGAGCGATATTAAATCCGAAACATCCAACGCATTATATTATCTAGCGGTAAAAGACGAGATTATTTATCTGGTGAGAAGAAATAAATTGGACGCTGGCAAGCAGGCTTCAAATGTCCCGGTTATGCAAGAGCCGGGTTCAGTAGTTAACTAAAAAAACGCTGTAACGGTTGTGGAAATCTGCAGGCTAAAACTATAAAAAAGAGCAAACTTAATCCAGTTCAGCAGAGGTGTTGATCTCTGGCGGGACACTTCAACAGGCATGCGAAAATTATTTCGCGGCAGTAGTTTTTGCAGGCACAGAACAACTTACGCTAAACCATTTTTTGGGCTCGCAATCTAACTGCAATGCAGTTAGCGAACCGCCCCACAAACAACCGGTATCGAGCGGATAAATCCCCTTATCGTTACGCGGCCCCAGCGTCGACCAGTGACCAAACGCGATGTTCAAATCCGCGCTACGTCGCCCCGGCACTGCAAACCAGGGATAATAATCCGTCGGCGCGTTGTCGGGTGGGCCTTTTTCTTCCAGCGCGAGATTGCCCTGCACATCGCAAAAGCGCAGGCGCGTAAAACAATTAGTGATGAAGCGCAGCCGGTCCTGGCCCGTCAGATTTTCCGACCAGCATTCCGGTTCGTTACCGTACATGTGTTCCAGATACGCGGAATAATCCGCGCCCCGGAGCGCCGCCTCGACTTCCCCAGCGCACGCCATAGCCAGCTCTAAATCCCATTGCGGGGGCAGACCTGCATGGATGAGCGTTATGCCGAGCGCGGCATCATGATGCAGCAAGGGACGCTGGCGCAACCAATCGACAAGCTCGGCCCGATCCGGTGCGGCGAGTACATCATCGAAAGTGTCCTTGCGGTGATACTGTTTATGACCCTGTGTTACGGCCAGCAAATGCAGGTCGTGATTGCCCAGCACAGTCACGGCATGCTGGCCTAAGTGCTTGACGAATCGTACCACCTTTAGCGACTTCGGCCCGCGATTGACTAGATCGCCGGTAAACCAGAGGGTATCGCGGCCAGCGTCAAATGAAATAACATCGAGCAACTCCTCCAGCTCGTCGAAGCAGCCTTGTATATCGCCGATTGCATAGACCGCCATAGTTAATCCTCACTTATCATCCTGATCCGGACTGAACGCAGCCGGTATTAGGAGTTCTATATAACATAAGGGTTCCGGAATTCGATTACCGCCCATCACGTCTATAGCAGCTATGTTAGCAGTCGAGCGAGCTTGATTAATCACTCTCTCTGAGTCAATAAATTGAACTTCGCAGGTGCATAGACCTCATAAAGATAGGTTGATTAAATTCACAGCAGCAGAACAGAGTTTGATCAGCCTAACTGAAATTTCAGAATTAATTTAACGGGAGAACTTTCATGGAAAAGAAATTATTACCAGCCTTAATACTCAGTCTACTCGCGGGCACGGCCATAGCCGACAGCGATTCCAGCGGCAGCAAACTACACTCTATGAGTGGTGCTGCGAATGACGGTAGTGTGTCAAGCAGCTCCGATTCTTCACCGAGCGCAGCGAGTAACACTGCAGGTGATACCAGTTCAAGCAATAAGTCTATGAGCGGAGCATCGAGCTCGTCGCAAACTGCGGACTCGAAGAATTTACAAGCTTCGGGTGGCGCTACCCTGAGTGTAGATGCGAGCCGCTTAAGCGAGCTTTCTGCCGATCCTAATGTCGCTTTGTTTAACAGGCTCGATAAAAACCGCGATGGGATTATAAATAATGATGAATTATCCGCCGGGCGGGATAATCTCACCCTTAATATAGACACAGCCGCCTCCGCCGACAGCAAAGGACTGGACTTGACCCACTTCAAAACCGCTATTACCAATAGCATGCTGGGCCTGACGGCTGGCGGCACCTCTACGGGGAATATGGCGTCATCCCCTAGCAGCTCGTCTGCCGCTGCGGGCACCTCTGTTGATGGTAGCGCCACCAGTGCGTCGACCGACAGCAACAATCGTAATGTTCAAGGTGCAGGTGCAGCGGATGCCAACGCTGGTATGCTGGACGAGAGTATTATGAGAAATGTTGAAAAAGAAGGTGGGCCGACCATGGAGCAGGGCGGAGCCAATCCGAGCGGCGATACGCTGACGCCGGAGCAGAAGTTGAATAATCCAAATGCCGCGTCGGGCAACACTCCGTAACATATACCGTTACTTGGCAATATAAACTTGGCCCCGCTATGTCAAGCGGGGTCAAGTTTTTCTATATTTTACCAAGCAACGCTCTTTAATTTTATTCGCTTAATTACAGGGAATACTCACGCAGGAGTTATTTATGGATAGTATGAAAAATAGCCAAGATAGTCGCGGAACCAAGGGCGGGGACACCGTCAGCCGCGACCGCATGCACATGGCCGACATAGGACGCAAAGGTGGCAAGACTGTTAGCCAGGATCGTGCGCACATGGCCGACATTGGTCGCAAAGGCGGCGCATCAGTCAGCCAGAACCGCGAACACATGGCCGACATTGGTCGCAAAGGCGGCGCATCAGTCAGCCAGAATCGCCAGCATATGTCCGACATTGGTCGCAAAGGAGGCAAGGCGCGCGGGCAAGTGCAAGAAGGCATGAAGTCCGTTTGATCGTGCCGCGCAGCATCTGAGCCAGCGCTGCTTCAAGCCAGTCGCAAACTAAGACACCGACCTCAGGTTGCGCCGTTCCCGCCCAATTTATGTGCTATCCAATCTAACGCACGATGTGGTAACAGCCGCTTCAAGATTGCCGCCACATAAGTAGGGATCGTCACATAATACCGTGGCTTGGGGCGCCTGTTTTCCAAGGCATGGATAACTTTTTTGAGCACCGCCTCCGGTGTCAGCGTAAATGGCATGGCAGCGCCTGACCGAGTCAGCCGCCGTTCCATGGCGCGATACTTGTCGCGATGCACGCTACGCTCGGGATTAATATTTTTTTGATAGGCGAGAAACGAATTGGGGCGGAAGTTGCTGCGTATCGGACCCGGTTCGATCAGCGAGACAAAAATTCCGCTGCCCCGCAACTCCAGGCGGAAGGTATCCGTCAGCCCCTCCAAAGCAAACTTGCTGGCGTTATAAGCGCCGCGAAACGGCAGCACTACGAGACCGAGCAGCGAACTGATATTGATAATGCGGCCTTGACCCTGAGCGCGCATGCCGGGCAAAACAAGGTTCGTCAGCTCCAGTGCGCCAAATAGGTTGGTTTCAAATTGCTCACGCAACACTTCGCGCCGTAGATCTTCCACCGCGCCGGGCTGGCCGTAACCTGCATTGTTGATAAGTGCATAAATCCTCCCCTCCGTGCGCATCAATATTTCTTGAACAGCCTGCTGAATCGAGGCGGAATCGCTGACATCAAGTTGCACACTTTCCAGGCCCTGTGCTGTAAGCATGGCCACGTCTTCCGCTTTACGCGCGGTGGCGAACACGCGGTAGCCGCGCGCCTGCAAGCCTTCCGCTAAGCCTCGTCCGATACCGCTGGAACAGCCCGTGATTAAAATATTTTTGGTTATTGTCATGCCATTGTGATCCGTAATGCCTGGCCGGAATTGCGGACGCACTAGCCGATGCCGGTGTCGATAGCGGCGCCTGCGGTGGAGGGTTCAAGTTTGCGCTCTTCCTGTTGTAAGGCCCACATGTGCGCATAGACTTCGCCTTTACCCAACAGTTCACGATGTGAACCTCGCTCCACGATACGCCCGTGATCCATAACCAGAATTTGATCCGCGTCAATAACGGTGGACAGACGATGCGCAATAACGAGCGTGGTGTGATGCGCGGCGACCTCGCGCAACGCACCGAGAATAGCCTGCTCGGATTTAGAATCGAGCGCGGAGGTTGCCTCATCGAAGATTAAAATCTTTGGGTCTTTCAAAATGGTGCGTGCAATTGCTACGCGCTGCTTCTCGCCGCCGGAAAGTTTTAGCCCGCGCTCGCCAACAATGGTGTCATAGCCTAAGGGCAGCGTTTCTATAAAGGCATGGATATGTGCCAGGCGTGCGGCCTGCAATACCTCATCGCGGGTGGCCTCGGGTTTGGCGTAAGCAATGTTATAATAAATCGTGTCGTTAAACAGCACAGTATCCTGCGGCACGATGCCAATGCGCGCGCGCAGACTTTTTTGCGTGATATCGCGAATATTCTGGCCATTGATTGCGATACGCCCGTTCGTTACATCGTAAAATCGAAACAGCAAGCGCGCCAGCGTTGATTTGCCCGCGCCGCTGGGACCGACCACAGCAACCTTCTGTCCGGGTGCGATCTCGAAAGTGACATCGAATAAAATCTGGCGGTTGGCATCGTAGCCGAAATCAACGTGCTCAAAGTGCACCGCGCCTTTATCAATTATCAGGTCGGTAGCGTCAGGCTGGTCCTTAATCTCGGGATGTTGGCCGAGCAGATTGAACATGCGCTCCATGTCCACCAGTGAATTCTTAATTTCGCGATATACAAAGCCCAGAAAATTCAGCGGGATAAACATTTGCAATAAAAAGGCGTTGACGAGCACGAGATCGCCGAGCGTCATCGTGCCGTTCACCACCTCGCGGCTCGCCATAATCATGAGCACGGTCACACCCAGCGCGATGATTGCGCTCTGACCAAAATTCAGCGCGGCAAGCGAAGTCTGATTTTTTACGGCAGCGCGTTCCCAAACCATCATGTGCTCATCGTAACGGCGCGATTCATAATCCTCGTTGCCGAAATATTTTACGGTCTCGTAATTTAACAGGCTATCGATGGCACGCGTATTGGCCTTAGAGTCCATCTCGTTTTTGGTGCGCACGATAGACAGGCGCCACTCCGTGATGATCAGTGTGAAGGCGATATAAATGAGTAGAACGGCAAAGGTGACAATCGCGTACCACGCGCTGTACTTGGCGAGCAGAATCGCCGCGACCATGCCGATCTCGAGTATGGTCGGCACGATGTTGAACAGCATGAAGGTAAGCAGGAAATTAATGCCACGTGTGCCGCGCTCGATGTCGCGCGAAAGCCCGCCGGTCTGGCGCTCCAGATGAAAGCGCAGTGCGAGTGAGTGTAAATGCCGGAAAATTCGGAGCGCGAGACGACGAATCGCGCGCTGCGTAACCTTGGCGAACACCGCATCGCGCAACTCGCCGAACAGCGAACTCGCCAGGCGCAGAGAGCCGTAACCGAGCAGTAGAATCAGTGGCAGCATAAGTACAGTTTGCTGCCCGGCATCGAGAGCATCGACGATTTCTTTCAGTATCAGTGGCACGCCTACGTTTGCGACCTTCGCGAGCACCAGTAAAGCCATAGCCAAGAGCACCCGGCCGCGAAACTCCCAAAGATAGGGAAGCAGGCTGCGAATAGTCTTCCAGTCAGATGTACGCCGGGCCGACGGCGGTTCAGAGTAAGAAGAACCGTGCATAGTTATGTCCTGTTACGAAAGCTCACAGTGTACCTGCTTGGCCCACTCCATTAGGGGATATTGAGTTATTTAACCCGGCTAGGCGTATAATGCGCGTTGATTTTACCCGGTTCGACACCGTTTAAATATTGAAAATTCACTCGAATAATTTTTGTAAGTAGAGCCAAACGATGCCCATATACGAATACGAATGCAGAGCCTGTGGGCACGGTTTTGAGGCCATCCAGAAGATGAGTGACACGGCGCTCATTGATTGCCCGGCCTGCGCCCAACCGCAATTACGCAAGAAACTGTCTGCCTCCGCATTTCATTTGAAAGGCAGTGGCTGGTATCAAACAGACTTCAAGGGTGGTAAAAAAGCGCCGGCTTCCGAAGGCGAAAGCGATGCTGCACCGCAGGTCAAGGAAACGCAGGGTGAAACCAAGGACAACGGTGGCAGTAAGGAAGCCCCGGGCAAGGACAGCAAGCCCGAACCCACAGTGACCCCTCCGAAAACACCCGATTCCAGTGCGGCCTGAAGTGGTGTCTTTCAAAAGCATGTGCGAGGTGAGTCGTTAATGTCCACAGTGCGTCGTTACCTCATCGCCGGCTTGCTGATCTGGGTACCGCTCGGCGTGACCCTGTTGGTGATCAAGTTTCTGGTCGATGTCATGGACAACACCTTGCTGCTGCTGCCCGCCGCCTATCAGCCCGATGCCCTGCTGGGTTTTCATATGCCGGGGCTGGGCGTGGTGCTGTCGGTCGTAGTGGTTTTATCGACCGGGGTTATTGTTGCCAATTTATTCGGTCGACGTCTGGTGGAACTCTGGGAGAGCTTGCTGGCGCGTATTCCCTTGGTACGTTCAATTTACTCGGCCTCGAAGCAGGTCGCCGAGACCGTGTTCTCCCCTACCGGGCAATCGTTTCGCAAGGTGTTACTCGTGGAGTACCCGCGCCGTGGCTTGTGGTCTATCGGCTTTCAAACCGGCTCGGGATTAACCGAGGCAGAAAGCCGCACCGGCCAGGCTCTTATTCTCGTATTTGTACCCACCACGCCAAACCCGACCTCCGGCTTTATTTTCATGGCGCCGCGCAGCGATGTGATCGAGATGGACATGAGTGTTGACGAAGCCTTCAAGCTGATCATTTCTTTGGGTGTTGTAATACCCACCTGGCGCAGTGAAGCACTGCCTAATGAGCTCGCCGCCAAGCTTGCAAGCGTCAACAGCAAACCGTAACATTCTGCCCTTTCGCGCACGGCATACTCCGCACTTTAATATTACGTTCTCCTTATTAAAAGAGAAGAGTCAGCTTCGACTCACAGTATAGATCAGCGATTTATTTTGATGAATTCTATTCCATAACAGGATTTTCAACATGCGTACTCACTATTGCGGGCAATTGAACGAGACGCTGCTCGACCAACAGGTCACGTTATGCGGCTGGGTGCATCGCCGCCGTGACCATGGCGGCGTGATCTTCATCGACCTGCGCGACCGCGAAGGTTTGGCGCAAGTGGTGTTTAATCCGGATAATGCGCACACCTTTGCTACTGCCGAGCGCGTACGCAGTGAATATGTATTACGCATCACCGGCCGGGTGCGCAACCGTCCACCCGGCACGGTAAATCCGAATCTTCCCAGCGGTCAGATCGAACTGGCCTGCGAGCAGATCGAAATTCTTAACAGCGCGCAGACGCCGCCGTTTCAACTCGACGAAGAAGATGTCAGCGAAGAGTCGCGCCTGCGCTATCGCTATATTGATTTGCGGCGGCCGGTGATGCAGCAGCGCCTGCGCCTGCGCGCGCAGCTTACACGCATGCTGCGCGGGTTTCTCGATAACCACGGTTTTCTGGATATCGAGACGCCGTTTTTAACTAAGGCCACGCCCGAAGGCGCGCGCGATTACCTGGTGCCGAGCCGCACACATCCGGGCGAGTTTTTTGCACTTCCACAGTCGCCGCAACTGTTCAAACAACTGCTCATGATGGCCGGCATGGATCGTTATTATCAGATCGTGCGCTGCTTCCGCGACGAAGATTTGCGCGCCGACCGCCAGCCTGAATTTACGCAGCTCGATATCGAAACCTCGTTCATGAGCGAGGCGAACATCACGGATCTCATGGAAGAGATGATCCGCGAATTGTTTGCCAAGGTGTTGCACACGGCGCTGCCTAATCCGTTCCCGCGCATGACCTACGCCGAAGCCATCGCGCGCTTCGGTGTGGACAAGCCTGATTTGCGCATTCCGCTGGAGCTTAAAGACGTTGCCGATCTCATGCGCAATGTCGACTTCAAGGTGTTTTCCGGCCCGGCCAACGACCCGGCAGGACGCGTGGCCGCACTATGCGTGCCCGATGGCGCCAGTCTTTCGCGCAAGGAATTGGACGATTACGCCCAATTCGTCGCCATTTATGGTGCCAAAGGCCTTGCCTACATCAAGGTCAACGATGCCACGCAAGGCCGCGACGGCTTGCAATCCCCGATTCTCAAATACTTTCCCGATGACGTCATTGCCGCTGTGCTTGCACGTACCGCAGCCAAGAGCGGCGACCTCATCTTCTTCGGTGCCGACCGCGCGAAAATTGTGAGCGAAGCGCTCGGCGCATTGCGCATTAAACTCGGCGAAGACCGTGGCTTGGTTCAGGAAGGCTGGCAGCCATTGTGGGTCGTCGATTTCCCGATGTTCGAGCGCGACGAGCAGAACCAGCGCTGGCACGCATTACATCACCCGTTCACCGCGCCCAAGGCCGATTCCATTGA
>JBDSMM010000124.1:0-5921 GCA_039915825.1 Gammaproteobacteria bacterium
TGCGGTTGTGGGCCAGCAAGTCGACGGATGATTTCAACCTCAGCTATTTTAATGACGGCAATTATATCAAGGCAGTAGAGGACAAAAACGCCTCGGAAAATATCTCCAAGGTGCTGTATCCGAACGACACCACCGAGTTGGGCAAAGTGCTGCGCCTGAAGCAGCAATACTTTTTTGTATGCGCCTCGCTGCAGGACATCCTGCGCCGCCTGAATAATTCACACGAATCGTTGGACATGCTGCCGGAAAAAGTGGCGATTCAGCTTAACGACACGCACCCATCAATCGCCATCCCGGAACTGATGCACATACTGCTCGACAAGCATCACTTGGAATGGGATCACGCGTGGAGTTTGACCGTACGCACCTTTGCCTATACCAACCACACACTATTGCCCGAGGCCTTGGAGACCTGGCCGGTAAGACAGTTCGAGGCCATGCTGCCGCGCCATTTGCAGATTATTTACGAGATCAATCAGCGCCTGCTTAAGGACGTGTCGCACCAGTTTCCGGGCGATGCCGATCTGCTCCGGCGCATGTCTATCATCGACGAGGGGAACGGGCGGCGCGTCCGCATGGCGCATCTTGCCATCGTCGGTAGCCATAAGGTGAACGGCGTCTCCGCCCTGCACACGCATCTGATGAAGACCACTATCTTTGCCGACTTCAACCGCTTTTTTCCTGATCGTATTATCAATATCACCAATGGGATTACGCAGCGACGCTGGCTTAATCAGGCCAATCCAGACTTGGCCAGGCTAATCAGCTCACGCATTGGCATAGACTGGATTACCAATCTCGATGAACTGAAAAAGCTCGCGCCCCTCGCCGAGGAAGCGAAGTTCCGGAAAGAATTTCATGCTGTCAAGTGCGCTAATAAGGAGCGTCTCGCGGGGCTGATTAAGCAGCACTTGAACATCACGGTGAATGTCGATTCGCTGTTCGATGTGCACGTGAAGCGCTTCCATGAATACAAGCGTCAGTTGCTCAATGTGCTGCGCGTAGTGACACTGTACAACCGGCTGCGCACCAATTCCCACCCCGACACGGTGGCGCGCACGGTAATCTTCGGTGGCAAGGCAGCACCCGGTTACGCCATGGCCAAGCTGATTATTAAGCTGATTAATGATGTGGCCGAATTCGTGAACAATGACCCCAGCATAGGCGATCGCTTAAAGGTTGTGTTTATTCCCAACTACAATGTCTCGACTGCAATGGAAATCTTTCCCGCCGCCGATCTCTCTCAGCAAATCTCGACCGCTGGCACCGAGGCCTCGGGCACCGGCAATATGAAGTTCGCACTGAATGGCGCAATTACTATTGGCACGCTCGATGGGGCCAATGTTGAGATGAAGGAAGAGGTCGGCGCGGACAACATTTTTATCTTTGGCTTAACTGCAGCAGAAGTGGCGGAACGGCGTGCGGCCGGCTATAACCCTTGGGATTATTATCATGCTAACCCCGAACTCAAACACGCCATGGACATGATAGGCGGCGGGTTTTTTTCACCGGCCGAGCCCGATCTTTATCACCCGATTATTCACTCGCTTACCGACGGCGGAGATAATTATTTCCTGCTCGCCGATTATGCGGCGTACATGAATTGCTGTGAAAAGTTGGATCAACTTTATAAAGATCCAGAGGAATGGGTGCGCCGCGCGATATTGAACGTGGCGGGCATCGGCAAGTTTTCCAGTGACCGCAGTATCAGTGAATACGCGCAGAAAATTTGGGATGTTAAATCGGTAGCGGTGAGTCTGACGGATCACACGCCGGTTGCACCGGAACATGAGCGCAGGGGCAGAATGTCTAAGCCTGCCAAGGCAGACACTCACGGCTGATAGTCCGCGCCGGGGGAACAAGCTTTACACCGCAGCGATTATGCGGCGTAATTTGCTGCTGGTGGGATATGAGGTGCGGGGCGAGGGGTAAGTGAGAATTTAGACGCCAATTATAGATCTGGCTTCAGATTATTTTTAGAATCCTAGCCGCGCTTCATGGAGTCGAAGAACTCAGCATTGGTCTTGGTCGCTTTGAGCCGGTCGAGCAGAAATTCCATCGCCGCCAATTCCTCCATGGGGTGCAGGAGTTTGCGCAGGATCCACATCTTCTGCAGTTCATCAGGTTTGGTCAGCAACTCTTCGCGGCGTGTGCCGGAGCGACTGATGTGTATCGCAGGATACACGCGCCTTTCGGAAATTTTGCGGTCCAGGTGTATTTCCATATTACCGGTACCTTTGAATTCTTCGTAAATCACGTCGTCCATGCGCGACCCGGTATCGATCAACGCGGTGGCGATAATCGTTAAGCTGCCACCCTCTTCGATATTACGCGCCGCGCCGAAAAAGCGCTTCGGGCGCTGCAATGCGTTGGCATCCACGCCGCCGGTTAACACCTTGCCGGACGAAGGAATGACCGTATTGTAGGCGCGCCCCAGGCGGGTGATGGAATCGAGCAGAATCACCACATCGCGTTTATGTTCGACCAGACGCTTGGCCTTTTCGATGACCATCTCGGCGACCTGCACGTGGCGGCTCGCGGGCTCATCAAAGGTGCTGGAAACCACTTCACCCTTCACCGAACGCGCCATCTCGGTAACTTCTTCAGGGCGTTCGTCAATTAACAACACAATTAAATAGCATTCAGGATGATTGGCCGCAATCGATTGCGCGATATTTTGCAGCATCATCGTCTTGCCGGATTTGGGCGAGGATACGATGAGACCGCGCTGCCCTTTGCCGATCGGTGAGATGAGATCGATTATGCGCGCTGTTATATCTTCGGTGCTGCCATTGCCTATTTCCAGATTCAGGCGCTCATTGGCAAACAGCGGCGTCAGATTTTCAAACAGCACCTTGTTCTTGGCATTTTCGGGCAGGTCGAAATTAATCTCGCTGACCTTGAGCAAGGCGAAATAACGCTCGCCTTCTTTCGGTGGCCGGATCTTGCCGGATATCGTATCGCCGGTGCGCAGATTAAAGCGTCGCACCTGGCTGGGTGAAACATAAATGTCGTCCGGACCGGCTAAATAAGAGCTGTCAGCTGAGCGTAGAAAACCAAAGCCGTCCTGTAAAATTTCCAGCACGCCGTCGCCGAAAATATCTTCGCCCTTTTGAGCGTGCGCCTTGAGGATGGCGAAGATCACGTCCTGTTTGCGGGAGCGTGCCATGCCTTCGATACCCATGGATTGTGCAAGGTCGATAAGATCGGAGGCAGTTTTTTGTTTGAGTTCGGTAAGATTCATCAATGTCTGCTTTAAGTGGGTAAAAGAAGAAGTGCTTGAGCGCCTGAAAGGCTACTTGGAATTACAGTTGGGGGGTTATTGCCGGTAGCGGCAGGTTTTGCTTCAAGAATATTCAGAAACTGTCATAACATTACCATTAAAGAGAAGTTGCGTCTAGACCTGACCGAAGGAAGTCTCGTAAGTCTAAAGGTTAAAGATTGGTGTCGATAAACGCCGTCAGTTGCGACTTGGATAAAGCCCCCACCTTGGTGGCCTCTACGACACCGTTTTTGAACAACATTAACGTAGGAATACCACGGATACCAAATTTGGGGGGCGTAGCGGGATTCTGGTCGATATTCAATTTGGCGATCTTGATCTTGTCGCCGTACTCCGCAGCGATCTCATCGAGTAGCGGTGCGATCATTTTGCAGGGCGCGCACCAGTCAGCCCAGTAATCCACCAATACCGGCCCGGTGGCATTGAGCACTTCATCCTCAAAGTTTGCATCGGTGACATATACAATAGGTGCGCTCACGTTGTGTGCCTCGAAATAGAAATTAGATGACAGATGATGGGGTGGAGGTTGATCTGAGCACAAAGGTGCGATGGCCGGCATCGTTATGATCAGTATTGCTCGGCTTGTTTATTATTATGCATATTTGAGCCGATTTAGCGATGTATTTCAAGTCCAAAGCCAAGGTGATTCTGTTATTCTTAGAAGTCATGAGCGAAAAACATTTAACAGACGTCGCATTTTCCAGCTTCAATCTACCTAAAGAACTCCTTCAAGGTATTGAAGACGCGGGTTTTTCCCGCTGTACGCCCATCCAGGCGGCGGCCCTGCCGCTGGCGTTGAATGGGCATGACATTGCGGGTCGCGCGCAGACCGGCACCGGCAAGACCGCCGCGTTTTTGCTTGCGGTGATGCATCACTTGCTCAAGCAACCCACCTCTTCAACGCGCAAACAAAATCAACCGCTTGCCTTGATCCTCGCCCCCACACGCGAACTGGCCATGCAGATTCATAAAGATGCCGAGGTGCTGGGAAAATACGCAGGTCTGCGCATCGGACTGGTTTACGGCGGTACGGGTTACGACACGCAGCGCGCCATGCTGGAGGCAGGTGTGGATATCCTGATCGGCACGCCCGGTCGCCTGATCGATTATTTAAAGCAGCATGTATTCGATCTCAAGTCTATTAAAGCAATGGTGCTGGACGAGGCCGACCGCATGTTCGACTTGGGCTTCATCAAAGACGTGCGCTTTTTATTGCGTCGCATGCCGCCCCCGGAACAGCGCCTGAGCATGCTGTTCTCAGCCACCTTGTCGTTTCGTGTGAACGAGCTTACCTACGAACACATGAACAATGCCAAGCTGATCGAGATCGAGCCGGAAAAGGTCACGGCGGATAAGGTCACGCAAATTTTGTATCACGTCGGCAAGGACGAAAAAATCGCCTTGCTGCTCGGCCTGTTCAAGCACATGGATCCCAAGCGCACCATTATTTTCGTCAACACCAAGGTTGCCGCGCAAAGAGTATGGAGCTATTTGAAAGGCAACGGGTACGGCGCCGCAGTACTCTCGGGTGACGTTCCGCAGCAGAAGCGCGAGCGTTTATTGGCCGAATTCCAGCGTGGTGAGCTGGCCATTCTTGTGGCCACCGATGTTGCCGCGCGCGGCTTACATATTCCTGATGTCAGCCATATCTTTAATTACGATCTACCGCAAGATGGCGAGGATTATGTGCATCGCATCGGACGCACGGCACGCGCAGGCGCAAGCGGCGATGCCATTAGTTTTGTGTGTGAGCAATATGCCTTTTCGCTGATGGACATCGAGGCCTACATCGGCCGCAAAATGACCGTGGCGCGTGTTACGGATGAATTACTCATCACGCCACTGCCTCCCGCGAAATTGGAAGGCATGCCCGTGATCGCCCGGCACGGTAAGCCTGGCCGGAGCCAAGGCGGCCGCGGCGTGCCTCCTGCTCCGCGCAGCCAGGGTTCCAGCCGTTCGCGCGGACGAGGCTAGCTAATCTTTTACGGTTTGTCTTCTTCTCTTATGAATAATTGAGCTTTAGCATGGGAGGATTGCCCAATGGCACGCATTATATTTCCTGACAACTCCGAGACGCAGGATTTACCCACCATCCAGAGTAAGCTTGCCCAGATCGGCATTACTTTGCGCTACTGGCCCGCGCCGGAACATGCGAGAGCACGCGAATTGCTTGATCAGGCGGTGCTGAGTGATGCGGAAAAAGAAGAACTGCTGTGTGCCGTTGATGACCGGTTTGATATCCTGAAGGCCGAGGCCGGATTCGCCACACGCGACATGATTGTGCTGCACGAGGACTTGGCGGGCCTTCCCGAAATGCTCGGCAAATTCGACAAGGTGCATTATCACACCGATTATGAAGTGCGTTACATCCTTGCAGGCCGCGGTTATTTCGGCTTTGTCGATCCCGACGGCGATCAATTCATGCTTGAGGTAAGCGCCGGGGATTACATTAACGTGCCGGCCCATACCGAGCATTGGTTCAAGCTCGGCGATTCCAGGCGCATCAAGGCGGTGCGTTATTTCATCGACACCAGCGGCTGGAGCCCGGTGTATACCGAGCGCCCCATTGTTTTTGAATAATGTTTGAGCATGCCGCCCCTATTCGGGCAAGGATGAGATGTAGTTTTAATCCCCTCCC
>JBDSMM010000002.1:0-6480 GCA_039915825.1 Gammaproteobacteria bacterium
GCAGGGCGACATTCCCGCTGCGCGCACGCACCTGCAAGGGATTCAGTTACAGGATCCGCAGCAGGAAAAATTGCTGATCATGGCCGAGGCTGACCTGCTGCGCGAAGAGAAAAAATACAATGAGGCCCTTGCACTATATAACCGTGCGCTGACCGAACTGCCGCATGACAACACTTTGCTATACGGGCGCGCCATGTTGGCCGAAAAAATGGATCGGCTGGATATTCTGGAGCAGGATTTACGCAATATTCTCTCCCGCGAACCGGACAATGCCCGCGCGCTCAATGCCTTGGGCTACACGCTGGCCGACCGTACCAAGCGTTATAAAGAGGCGCTCGGTTACATCAAGCGCGCCTTGGAGCTTAATCCCCAAGACGCGGCCACGCTCGATAGCATCGGCTGGGTGCAATACCGGCTGGGCAATGCGCAAGAAGCCGTACAGAATCTGCAAAGCGCTTATAAACTCGATGCCAATGCCGAAATCGCCGCACATTTGGGCGAGGTATTATGGGTCAGCGGCGACCGCGAGGCAGCGCGCAAAGTCTGGGAAGATGCGCTTAAGTCCGAACCCAAGGACGAGGTTTTGCTGAATACCATGAAGCGTCTACAGGCGCTCTAACTGAAGACCCATGAATCCAGGGTGTGGTTTGCCCGCGTCTGCGTAATGTTTCGAACTCAACCTATAACCCATGTTGTAAGAGCGCTGCTGCTGGCCGGTCTGGCAGCACTGTCGGTCGCCTGTACTGCAATCCCTACGCAGCTTTCCGGTAGTGATCACGAACCAGCTTGGCAGGCGCGGCAGCAGAGGTTGTCATCGCTGCAAGCATGGAATCTCACGGGCCGTATTTCCATTCAAGCCAAACGGGAAGGCTGGCACGCGGGATTGTACTGGGCTCAGCGCAGCACGGACTATGACATCAACCTGAGCTCCCCCTTGGGACAGGACATATTGCGATTGCATGGTGGCCCGGACGGCGTGGTAATGCGCAGTAGCGATGGCGAGCAGCGTGCCGCAACCGCAGACGCACTGCTCTATAAGCGCCTGGGCTGGCGTCTGCCCCTAAGTGGATTGCGGTTTTGGGCGCTGGGTTTGCCCGATGCAACTGCATCCGCCATAAGCCCACAGGATAGGGAATTGGACGCCTTGGGTCGCCTTACGCGGCTGCGCCAGTCCGGCTGGGAGATTGAATTCCGCCACTACACTTCGGTCGCCGGCATCGACCTGCCGGACAAGATTTTTCTCAATAATAGACAGACTGGTACGCAGCTTGAGGTTCGTTTAGCGGTGGAAAAATGGGAGATAGGTACTAATCTTTCCACAAATTAATGTACGGTGATTCAACAATTAATATGCTCTCGCCGCCAGCATCCGGTCCACTTGTTTTCGCATTACCAATCTCCTATGGTTTTTAACATATTAGCAAGGCGTCAGATGTTTGGAACGTACTTATTACTATGAACATGTCTGTATGGCCAGCGCCTGCCAAACTTAACCTGTTCCTGCACATCACTGGCCGCCGCGCGGACGGCTATCACGAGCTGCAGACGGTGTTTCAATTTCTCGATTACGCGGACGAATTACGTTGTACATTAAGGCACGATGGATCTATCAACCTTGCGGCCCTGCTGCCAAATGTGGCGCCGGAACACAACCTCGTGACCCGCGCCGCGCGCCTGCTTCAAACCGAGACCGCAACAACGCTGGGCGCCGATATTGAGCTGACCAAGCGTATACCCATAGGTGGCGGGCTGGGCGGCGGCAGTTCGGACGCGGCGACTGCCTTGGTTGCCTTGAACCAAATATGGGGTTTAAATCTGCCACTTGACGAGCTTGCGCGGCTCGGTCTGCATCTGGGCGCCGATGTTCCCGTGTTCGTGTACGGGCACGCGGCTTGGGCAGAAGGGGTCGGTGAACGGCTGACTCCGATCAGTCTTGATGAGCCTTGGTACGTTGTCGTGGCGCCGCCTTGCGCGGTTTCGACCCAGGCGATTTTCAGCTCCCCGGATTTGACACGTGACACCAAGCCCATCACAATAGCCGACTTTCTCGCTGGCAAGGGTGTTAACGATTGCGCTACGCTGGTGTGCCGGCGTTACCCTGAGGTTGCGGAAGCCCTGCATTGGCTGGAGAAGTTTGCCAAGGCAAGGATGACCGGCACCGGCGGTTGCGTGTTTGCCACCTTTGAAGATGAAGCCCGCGCGCGGTTTATCGCGCAGCAGTTTGCCAAAGAACACTCCGCTGCCTGGCAGGTGTTTGCCGCCAGGGGCATGAACCGGTCGCCGCTGCACCGGTTCGCTACGAAAATGTAGAGAGCAAGAATCATTGGGGTGTCGCCAAGCGGTAAGGCACGGGATTTTGATTCCCGCATACCCAGGTTCGAATCCTGGCACCCCAGCCACATTCCAATCCGATTGATCAAAAGGCGCGCATGTTCGACAGCAGGTTGATGGTCTTTTCCGGCAACGCTAACCGGCCGTTCGCGGAAGACATAGTCAAACATTTGAACATACCATTGGGCAAGGCCATCGTTGACCGTTTCAGCGACGGTGAAGTCATGGTCGAGATCATGGACAACGTACGCGGCAAGGATATTTTTATCGTCCAGCCGACGTGCAGTCCGACCAACGACCATCTGATGGAATTGCTGGTAATGATCGATGCGATGCGGCGCGCCTCGGCCTATCGCATCACGGCGGTGATCCCTTATTTTGGATATTCGCGCCAGGATCGGCGTCCACGTTCGGCGCGCGTGCCAATTACCGCGAAAGTGGTCGCGAACATGATTACCAGTGTGGGCGCCAATCGCGTGCTGACGGTGGATTTACATGCCGATCAGATTCAGGGGTTTTTTGATTTCCCGGTGGACAACGTCTATGCCTCGCCGATCATGCTAGGCGATATATGGAAACATGAATATCCCAATCTGATCGTCGTCTCGCCGGACGTCGGCGGCGTGGTACGTGCCCGTGCAGTGGCTAAACATCTGGACGATGCGGAACTGGCGATTATCGACAAGCGGCGCCCGCGCCACAACGAGGCGAAGGTGATGAACGTCATCGGCGACGTGGAAGATCGCATCTGTGTATTGGTGGACGATCTGGTGGATACCGCTGGCACTCTGTGCGAAGCCGCGCGCGCGCTCAAGGAACATGGCGCGGCCAAGGTAGTCGCCTATTGTACGCATCCGGTATTGTCGGGCCCGGCCGTGGAGAACATCAATAACTCGGTGCTCGATGAATTGGTGGTAACGGACACCATTCCGCTACGCGAAGATGCCAAGGGTTGTCCGCGCATTCGGCAGCTTAGTCTCGCGGCAATGCTGGCGGAGACCATGAGCCGCATCAGTAATGAAGAGTCGATCAGTTCGTTATATATGGATTAGAGGCAGGTGTAAAAGTGGGCCGACCCTGGTCGCGGGGAAGGCTGTTTCGTTAAATCAGGAGAAATCACATGGCTGAAAATTTTGAGTTGATGGCTGAACAGCGTAACGATCTGGGCAAGGGTGCGAGCCGCCGCCTGCGTCGCGCCAATAAAATTCCGGGCGTCATTTATGGCGGCGAGCAGGCCGCGCAGTCGCTCACGCTCGACCACAACGCCGTTGCGCGGCACCTTGAACACGAGGCCTTTTATTCGCACATCCTCACTGTCATGATTGATGGCCAAGAGCAAAAGGCAGTGCTGCGCGATCTGCAACGGCATCCGAGTAAGCCACGCATTTTGCACCTCGACTTGCAGCGCGTCAGCGCCACGGAAAAACTGCGCATGCGTGTGCCGCTGCACTTTATCGGGGAGGATGTCGCCCCCGGTGTCAAGCAGAGTGGCGGAATCGTCTCGCACCTGCTGAGTGATGCCGAGGTCTTGTGTCTCGCTGCAGATCTACCGGAGTTCATAGAGGTCGATCTGTCTGAGTTGAAGCTTGGCGACGCCGTGCATCTATCCGACCTTAAATTGCCCGCGGGTGTAGAGTTGGTTGCCTTGACGCATGATCACGACCAATCGGTTGCTTCCATTCATCTGCCGCGCGCCGCCGTTGAAGAGGTCAAGACCGAAGTGGCCCCGGTTGAGGGCGAAGTACCGCCGGCTGAGCCGAAGACCTAAGCTCGGCACAATCTGCAAACGGGTGCGCGGACTTGCCAATTTATCCTGTCTAATACAATCGGGCAGGATACTTGGATAGCATGCGGGATGTGGTTTGAGGCAGCCCGTTCGTAACCTGACCCGCACAGAATCGAGGTTGCCGTGGGCATTAACCTTATCGTAGGTTTGGGCAATCCCGGTTCCGACTACGCACAGACGCGCCACAATGCCGGCTTCTGGTTTGCCGATACCCTGGCGCGTAGCCAAGGCGCAAGTTTCAAATTGGAGTCGAAATTCCAGGCAGATGTCTGCAAACTTTCGCTATTGCGCAGTGATGGCGCGAGGCAGGAATGCTGGCTGCTCAAGCCTGCGACCTTCATGAACCGCAGCGGTCAGGCGGTGGCCAGCCTGGCCGGATTTTACAAAATCCCCACGATGAATATTCTCGTCATACACGACGATCTGGATTTGCCTACGGGCACAGTGCGGATCAAGCAAGGTGGCGGTCACGGTGGGCATAATGGCCTGCGCGATCTCATCGCGCACCTTGGCGATGATTTTTTGCGCTTGCGCATCGGCATTGGGCATCCCGGCAAGGGTAATGATGTCGTCGGTTATGTATTGAACCGTCCTTCCAAACCGGAAGATGCGCTTATCCACGATGCAATGGACGATGCACTGACGGTTTTGCCGCACATGGTGGGCGACGATCTCGAAAAAGCCATGCATCAATTGCACAGCCGCACGGGTTCTTAATAACCTTCGGAGTAAGGTAGCGCGCCCTGTACGCACGAAGGCAAAGAGCATATGAATCGTGCGCATGGCGCACGCTACGCTGAAATTATTTTAAGAGTAAACATTATGGGATTTAAATGCGGTATCGTCGGTCTGCCCAATGTGGGTAAGTCCACATTGTTTAACGCCTTAACCAAGGCCGGCATTGCGGCGGAAAATTATCCGTTCTGCACCATCGAGCCCAATGTCGGCGTAGTCGCCATGCCCGATGCGCGCCTGGCAACATTGGCCGCCATTGCAAAGCCGCAGCGCGTGTTGCCCACGACTATGGAGTTTGTCGACATCGCCGGACTGGTTGCGGGGGCTTCCAAGGGTGAGGGTCTGGGTAATAAGTTTCTCGCCAACATCCGCGAGACACAGGCCGTCGCACATGTGGTGCGCTGTTTCGAAGACACCGATGTTGTGCACGTGGCGGGCAAAATTGATCCGCTCTCCGACATCGAGGTTATCAATACCGAACTCGCGCTGGCCGATATGGATACTGTAGCCAAGGGACTTCAGCGCGTGACAAAAAATGCCAAAGGCGGCGATAAAGAAGCGCTCGCTCAGAAGGCATTGCTGGAACGCGTGCATGCGCAGCTTGATTCGGGCGCCCCGGTGCGTTCGCTGCAGTTGAGTGCGAATGAGGGCAAGCTGCTTTATGAATTCCATCTGCTTACTGCAAAGCCGACGTTGTATGTGGCAAATGTCGCAGAAGACGGGTTTGAAAATAATCCTTATCTCGACAAAGTGCGTGAGCAGGCCGCACGCGAAGGCGCGGGTGTGGTTGCGATATGCGCTGCCATAGAGGCCGAGATTGCCGAGCTTGCCGATGAGGACAAGGCGGAGTTTCTGGCGGAGTTGGGGCTCGCCGAGCCGGGTCTCGACCGGGTGATTCGCGCAGGATATGAATTACTCGGTCTGCAAACCTATTTCACGGTCGGACCCAAAGAAGTGCGCGCCTGGACCATTCCCATCGGTGCCACCGCCCCGCAGTCCGCAGCCGTAATTCATACGGATTTTGAGCGTGGCTTCATACGTGCCGAGGTTATCGGCTACGATGACTTCATTGTCGGCAAAGGCGAACAGGGGGCCAAGGAGGCTGGCAAGTGGCGTTTGGAGGGCAAAGAGTATGTAGTGCATGACGGCGATGTGATGCACTTCAGGTTTAATGTTTAACAGCAAATACATAAGACAAGATAAAACAGAAAAGGCAAGACAAAAACGCCCATAATATCTAAAATACTCGGCGAAACTGCCTCTTTGTATCCGTATATCTTGTATCTTTTCCCTGTTTCAAGGCTATGTAGCTCAGTTGGTTAGAGCGCGGCACTCATAATGCTGAGGTCGGTGGTTCGAGTCCACCCATAGCCACCAGTTTCCGAAGGGTTGTTCGCTTATTAATTTCACAGTTGCCTTTGAATACCACCGACCTCGATTTTATTGATGCTGAGGTCGGGGGTGATGAGGCCCATCCCTGGGCCTCACCCTGCGGGCGCTGCGCGTCCGGTTTTGCTCCCGGCAAAACCGTCGAGTCCACCCATAGCCACCATCTCAGAATGGATTGCCTTGTTGTAAAGTTTGCCCGTCATCGCTGGAACAAAGTGACTTTTCATTAATTTTCCAGT
>JBDSMM010000006.1:0-7797 GCA_039915825.1 Gammaproteobacteria bacterium
CACCGAAGCGACTAACGGGCTTAAAAACGAGCGCGGCACCATCGCCATGGCGCGTGAATACGAGCCCAATTCCGCTACCAATCAATTCTTCATCAACGTAGTCGATAATCGCATCCTGAATCATCACGCGCCCACGCCCGGACATTGGGGGTATGCGGTCTTCGGTAGGGTCACCGAGGGACTGGATGTCCTCGACCGCATCCGCAATCTCCCCACAGGCGCCGGCGGGCCCTTTGATAAAGAGGTGCCGCAAACTCAGGTACTCATCAAAAAAATCAGCATTGAACCGCCTGCCCCTTCCGTATTTTTAGCCGCTGAGGAAAAAGCCGCCAAGGAACTGGCGGATGCCAAGGCGGCAGAAGAGAAAAAAGCGGCGCTGAAGGCCAAGAAAAAACCCGCCAAGAAAAAACCCGCGGCCAAGAAAGTTGCAAAGCCCAAACCAGCCACTGCATCCACAAGCACCGACCAGACGAACGCGGTAAAACGCTCTACTCCACCCACCGGAACGGGGGCAACGACGGCCGCACCTACGGGAGCGAGCAATCCAAAATAAGCAGCTCTTCATTTCCGATCTCCACTTGTGTGCGGAACGGCCGGCGAGCACGGCGCTTTTTTTAAAATTTCTCGAGCAGGATGCCCGCCACTGCGCGGCCTTATATATTCTGGGCGATCTGTTCGAGGCTTGGCTCGGCGATGACGATACGCACCCGGAAAGCCTGCGTGTCATGGCTGCGTTGCGCCGGGTAACGGATCACGGCGTACTCGTTTATATAATGCACGGTAATCGCGATTTCTTGATCGGCTCCGGTTTTGAAACCATGACCGGCTGCCGCCTGTTGCCCGATCCATGCGTAATTCATTTATACGATGAACCCACCCTGCTCATGCACGGCGATACGCTGTGCACGCAGGACACCGAGTATCAAACCATACGCCTGCAAGTCCGTGACCCCGCTTGGCAACAGGCCTTGCTAGCCCTGCCGCTTGCGCAGCGCGTCGAGCTCGCCCGGCGCTATCGCCTGGAAAGCCAGGAAAAGATGCGTAATAAATCGGAGGCCATCATGGATGTCGATCAGGCCGCCGTGGAAACTATCATGCGCGAGCACGGTGTCCGGCGCTTGATCCACGGGCACACGCACCGCCCCGCCGTGCATGATTTTTATATCGACGGAGAGCAGGCGCAGCGTATCGTACTGGGCGACTGGTATGAGCAAGGCAGCGCCTTGTGGTGCGATGCGGGCGGCTGCGAATTACAACAATTGCCCCTTTCGCTAGCGCATGAACACTGACAATTCACCTGCCATGAACGCACGCACTGAAGCCATCGAACAATTACGCACGGTGCGCGACTTCATCCGCTGGGGCTCTAGCCGGTTCAATGAGGCCGGGCTGTGCTTCGGCCACGGCACTGATAATGCCATGGACGAAGCCGCCACTCTGGTATTACATGCCCTGCACTTGCCTCACCACTTGCCTGCGCACCTATTTAATGCAACCCTGACCTTCAGCGAAAAATCGGAGGTTGCTGACCTGCTATTACGGCGCATAACTGAGCGTCTACCGGTAGCATACCTGACGCATCAGGCAGTTTTTGCAGGCTTGAGTTTTTACGTTGACGAGCGCGTACTCGTGCCGCGCTCGCCAATAGCCGAACTCATCGAGAGGGGGTTTGAGCCTTGGGCAGATCAGACACAGGTAACTACCATCCTCGATTTATGCACTGGTAGTGGTTGTATCGCCATTGCCTGCGCGCATGTCTTCACTCATGCCGAGGTCGATGCCACAGACCTCTCGCCGGATGCCCTTGATGTTGCCAAAATCAACATCGCCCAACACGGACTGGAACACCGGGTACACGCAACTACATCGGATTTATTCAACGCCCTCGCGGGGAAAAAATACGACATTATCGTCAGCAATCCACCTTACGTCGATGCAGCGGAAATGGCGGCATTGCCCGCCGAGTTTCACCACGAGCCCGCATTAGGCCTCGCCGCCGGCGCGGACGGCCTGGATTTCGCAAGACGAATCCTGCGGGAAGCAGGAAATTATCTGAATCCAAACGGCATATTGGTAGTGGAAGTGGGCCTGAGCGCCGCAGCCCTTATTGAAGCCTATCCGGATGTTCCGTTTTTATGGATGGAGTTTGAGCGCGGCGGAGAAGGCGTTTTTTTGCTAACGCGCGAGCAGGTTTGTAGTATTACCCGATAAATCTTCAGTCTGAAAGCATTACGCGTTCGCGGCACCTATCAAATGATTTTAAAACCTTCGATACTCTCCAGTGGCGCCGAAACAGCATTTACAGCGGTAACATGCGCATGCGGTGGCCCGGTGCGCAACCATTCATGCAACGCTTCAAGCACTACCTTCTCGCCACAGGCCAGCACCTCAACCTGTCCATCGGGGAGATTGCGAACCCAGCCTGACAGATCCAATGCCAGGGCCCGCTGCCTCGTAGCCGCGCGAAAAAATACTCCCTGAACCCGACCTGAAACAAAATATCGTATGCATTGATCAGAATTCATCGTCTCTTCGAAATTCACCCCGGCTTCCGTTTCCAGAATTTCCACTTGGGCGAGTCGGAAATTTTCTGCTTGTGCCCCGCTGTTTCGGGTTTGATAAATTCTTCAAGCGCAGCCGCTGTCACCGAGCCAAGATGAAAGGCGGCGATCTCGCCGGCGGGTGAAATCATAAAAGTGCTCGGCAAGCCGTATATAGGCCCCAATGGGGACTGGTCGTTGGTATCTCCGAGCAACATGGGATAACTTATAAAATGTTCATCGATAAATTCGCGCAGGTCTTCAATACTAATGTCTTCCGCATTCACGCCCAGTACGATCGCATCTTTATCCTTATGCTTGGCGTGAAATTCTTCGAGGACGGGAATCTCCTGCAAACAGGGCCCGCACCACGTCGCCCAATAATTCACGACCACCCACTTACCGCGGTAATCCGAGAGCTTGTGCGGAACGCCATTGATATCGGGCAATGTAAAATCTACAGCCGCAGAAGCAGTAGTTGATAGCGCGAACAGGGCAAAAAGGATTACACTAAATCTTGAAAAGTTGTGCGGCACTTATCCTCCCTACGTTAAATTTTGCAAATAATTCATTCTGTTACATGAGCAAAAGTGATTATGAATAATAACCGTTTTCGTGTCGAAAAAGACAGTTTGGGCGAGTATCAAGTGCCGGCCCAAGCCTGGTACGGAATTCAAACCGCGCGCGCCGTGGCCAACTTTCAGATCAGTGGCCATAGCATGGACAAAGATTTCGTCACCGCGCATATACATGTCAAACGCGCTGCAGCCATGGCGAACAACCAGCCCGGCTGGCTCGAAAATGATCTGGCCAAGGCCATCATCTCCGCCTGCGACAAAATTCTTGCCGGTGAACATCTCGATGAGTTCGTGGTAGATCGCTTTCAGGCGGGCGCTGGCACCAGCCACAACATGAACAGCAACGAGGTCATCGCCAATCTTGCCAATGTCGCACTAGGCAGTAAACGCGGTGTGTATACGCCGATCAACCCCAATGACCACGTCAACATGGGGCAGAGCACCAACGACACCATTCCCACCGCTATTCGACTTGCCGCCTTGGCGAAATTACCGCGACTGATCGCGGCGACGTATGCCATGGCCGACGAATATGCACGCATCGGCGCGCGCGAAATGAATACCGTAAAAAGCGGTCGCACGCATTTACAGGATGCGGTGCCGACAACACTTGGCCGCGAGTTCAATGCCTATGCATGGACCTTGCGCCGCTGTGTTGTGCGTCTTACGCAGACTCATGGCCCGTTGTGCGATATTGGTCTCGGCGGCAGCGCTGCCGGTACCGGCCTGAACACCGCACCGGATTATGCCAAAAAAGTTGCTACGGAATTAGCCAAACTAACCGGTGAGCCGATCCGCCCTGCGGAGGATTTGGTCGCGCAGATGCAGTCCATGCATGACATCCAAAACTTATCCTCAGCAATCCGCGATCTTGCCGTGGAACTTACCCGCATCGCGAACGACATGCGCCTGCTTGCCTCGGGACCCCGCACCGGCTTGGGTGAACTCATCCTGCCCGCCGTGCAGCCCGGCTCCAGCATTATGCCCGGCAAAGTCAACCCGGTCATGTTCGAGATGCTGAATCAGGTTTGTTATCAAGTCATCGGCCAGGATGCCGCGATAGCCGCCATGTCACAGGCCGGCCAACTGGAATTAAATGTAATGATGCCGGGGCTGGGCGCGGCACTGTTCGATGCCATGAACTGGCTGACTAACGCGCTGAACGCCACGACAGAACGCAACCTGAAGGGCCTGCGCGTCGACCGCGAACGCTGCATGACATTTCTGCATAACAGCGTCGCTCTCGCCACCCTCCTCAGCCCCGACATCGGCTACGCCGCCGCCGCCAAGATCGCCAAAGAATCTGAAGTCACGGGAAAACCTGTGCGCGAGATTGTTGCCGAGCAAGGGCTCATGACAGGTGAAGCGTTTGATGCTTTGGTGTTGCAGGCTGCGCGTGCGGGGCAGAGTAAGTAGTAGGCTTGTATTTCGATTGCTCGCATGCACAATATAGGCTTGAGTACCCATAAATCAGGTTAGCAGTACCCTACTCAAAAGCACTGGATTCTCGGCCTGACCTGGGGCGCTAATCCCTTTATAATACGCACTCACATGCTTACCCCCACCGAACTTCTCGGGCCTGATGGCCCGCTCGCCCGCCATGTTGATGGCTTTGCCCCGCGCATCCAGCAGCAAGAGATGGCGGAGGTAGTCGCGCAGGCACTGGAAGAGTATGAGGTATTGATAAGCGAGGCCGGCACGGGAACGGGCAAGACCTTTGCCTATCTAGTGCCTGCGCTGCTGTCGGGTAAGAAGGTGATTATTTCTACCGGCACCAAGAATTTACAGGATCAATTATTTTATCGCGATTTACCCCTTGTGCGCGATGCGCTCGGTCTTCCGGTTACAGCCGCGCTTCTCAAGGGTCGTGCAAATTATCTGTGCCTGCACCGTTTAGAAACCACGGAGTCCGAGGGACGTTTCCGCACGCGCGAACAGCTACAGGAACTTGTCCCCATTCGTGCGTGGGCTGGGCGCACCCGTTCCGGTGATATTGCCGAGCTGACGGATATAGCCGAAGACTCGCTCACCTGGGCGCAGGTCACCAGCACTGCCGATAATTGCCTCGGACAAGGCTGTCCGTCTTATGCTGATTGTCATGTACTAAAGGCCCGGCGTGCCGCACAAGAAGCTGATGTGTTAGTAATCAATCATCACCTGTTGTTTGCGGACATGACCTTGCGCGATGAGGGTTTCGGCGAGCTCTTGCCAGGCGCCAATGCGTTGATACTGGATGAGGCGCATCAATTACCGGAAATAGCCTCCAATTTTTTTGGCACATCGTTGAGTAGCCGCCAACTAATGGAACTTGCGCAAGATACGCAGGCCGAACAAATCAAGGAGGCTGGCGACATGGGTCAACTTGCCCTGACCGCCGAGCGTCTGGAAAAAGCGGCACGCGATTTACGCCTTGCCTTCGGTCTGGATAATCGTCGCGGCGCCTGGCCGGAAGTCGCCAGCGAGTCCGCTGTGGGTGATGCTGTGCACACGCTGCAAGAGCGGCTGGAGGAAATGTGTAGCCTGCTGGAAACGGCGGCAGTACGTGGCAAGGGACTCGAAAATTGCTGGAAGCGTGCTGTTGAATTAACCGAGAGACTCACCAGTCTCACCGCAACCGCGCCCGATAACCACATTCACTGGTATGAAACCTACACGCGCACCTTCACGCTGAACTTAACACCCATAGACATCGCCGACACCTTCCAAGGTCACATGCGAGGCCATAAATGTGCCTGGATATTTACCTCGGCAACGTTGGCCGTCGATGATAGCTTCGAGCATTTTGCGCGGCGCCTGGGTTTGCAGGATGCAGTCGAGCATCGCTGGAGCAGCCCATTTGATTTTGCGCGCCTGGCGTTGCTGTATGTGCCGACAAACATGCCGGAACCGGCTGCCAGAAACTACACGGCCAGCGTGGTAGAGGCCGCGCTGCCGGTGCTCGAGGCCAGCATGGGCCGCGCCTTCATGCTCTTCACCAGCCACCGCGCCCTACAGGAGGCCGCACAGCTATTGCGTGACAGGATAGATTTTCCACTACTGATTCAGGGCAGCATGCCGCGCCGTGAACTACTCGAGCGGTTCCGCGCACTGGGTAATGCCGTACTGCTTGGCACCAGCAGTTTTTGGGAAGGCGTGGATGTGCGCGGTGCGGCTTTGTCATGCGTGATTATCGACAAGCTGCCGTTTGCATCCCCCGGTGATCCGGTGTTACAGGCGCGGCTCGAGGCCATGCGCAAACAGGGCGGCAATCCATTTACCGATTACCAATTACCGCACGCGGTAATTTCGCTCAAGCAAGGTGTCGGGCGTTTGATTCGCGATGTCGAAGACCGCGGTGTATTAATGTTGTGCGACCCGCGTTTGTTAAGTAAATCATATGGCCGCGTTTTCCTGGACAGTCTGCCACCCATGACGCGCACGCGTAAACTGGAAAAAGTGCAGCGATTTTTTACTCTGGATATAAAACAGAATCTTGCCGAAGCCGTATGAATATTCTCGCGCTCGACACCTCAACCGAGGCCTGTTCAGCCGCGTTGGCGATGAGCGGAAGCATCAGCGAACGTTTTGAGTTTGCGCCGCGCGCCCATTCGCTATTAATACTGCCGATGCTGGATGCATTACTGCTTGATGCCGGTATTACATTAGCTGCAATTGATGCCATAGCCTTCGGCTGCGGGCCCGGATCATTCACCGGATTACGCATCGCGGCGGGCATCGCCCAGGGTGTCGCCTTCGGCGCGGATCTGCCGGTAGTGCCGGTGTCCTCACTCGCTGCGCTTGCTCAAGGTGCGAGCGCAAAGACCGGTGCGCAAAAAATATTGGCGGCGATTGACGCGCGCATGGGCGAGATTTATTGGGGTGCGTATCAATGTGCTGAAAATGGCCTTGTGCAATTGCAGGCCTGTGAGGGTGTCCATGCGCCCGGGCAAGTGCCTCTACCCGAGGGAAAGGCATGGCTTGGCGCTGGCAGCGGCTGGGAAACGTACGGCGCAATTTTGCAGCTGCGCCTGTCGAATCTTTTAACTGGATACGAGTCAGATTATTACCCGCATGCAGGCGATGTGGCATGTCTAGCAGAGGAATATTTTAAACAAGGCCTGGCGGTAACCGCAGAGCAGGCGGTACCGGTTTATCTTCGCAATGAAGTCGCTTGGAAGAAGATGGACAAAGCCACGCCCGGGTAAAATTACAATTCACTGTCAACATTAGGCAAAAATAAAATGACAAATAAAACTATCCAACTGACTGACGAACTGTACAACTATGTACTATCGGTTTCACTGCGCGAACCGCAACTGCTGAAACGTCTGCGCGATGAAACTGCCAACGATCCCATGTCACGCATGCAGATCTCGCCGGAGCAGGGACAATTCATGATGCTGCTCGTGCAACTGCTTGGAGCAAAAAAAGCCTTGGAGGTTGGTGTGTTCACAGGTTACAGCTCGCTCTGTGTAGCCCTCGCTCTGCCTGCGGACGGCAGGCTGGTGGCCTGTGATATCAGCGCGGAATGGACAGCGGTGGCGCAACGTTACTGGGCCGAGGCCGGGGTCGTGGACAAGATTGATCTACGTCTTGCGCCGGCCATGGAAACCCTCGACAAGCTGTTGCAAGACGGTCAGGCGGGCACATTCGATTTTGCCTTTATCGACGCAGACAAAGTAGGTTATGACGATTATTAC
>JBDSMM010000027.1:0-4373 GCA_039915825.1 Gammaproteobacteria bacterium
TGCGCATCGCCAGCGGCGAGCCGTTACGCCATCGTCAGCGCGACATCCAGATGCGCGGGCATGCTATCGAATGCCGCATCAACGCCGAAGACCCGTGGACGTTCACGCCCTCGCCGGGCATTATTACACAGTTTCACGCCCCCGGCGGTCCTGGCATTCGTGTCGAGTCGCACATCTATAACGGCTATGTAGTGCCCCCCTATTACGACTCCATGATCGGCAAATTAATCGCCCACGGAGAGTCGCGCAATAGCGCATTGGCGCGCATGCGCACCGCGCTCAACGAGGTGGTGATCGACGGCATCAAGACGAACATCGAATTACATCAGGACATTCTTAATGATGCGGCGTTCCAGGCGGGCGGTTGCAATATTCACTTTTTGGAAAAGAAGCTCGGTTTATAACTATCTTGTTGGCGCCTGTACTCGCCCAGCGTCGTAAAAATGCCCTGGACACAAATTACCTTTTACGTAAATTCCGAGCAGGCTTTGCAATTATCTGAGTTATTGACGGATGCGGGCAGTGTGGCGGTGACGCTGCAAGACGCGGTGTCCGACGGCATTGAGCAACCCTTGTACGAACCGCCGCTGGGCGAGACACCGTTGTGGCAAACCACGCGCGTACAGGGGCTATTCGAGGCTGATATAAATGCTGATGCGCTAATCGCCGAATTGACCGCGACGCTCGAAGAAAAATTTATTGCCGGTGTCCAGGTCGAACACGTCGCGGATAAGGACTGGGAGCGTGAATGCCTGGACAACTTCCGTCCCATGCATTTCGGTGCGCGCCTGTGGATCTGTCCGACTTGGCACACGCCGCCGGACACCGATGCGATTAACTTATTGCTCGATCCGGGGCTGGCATTTGGCACGGGAACGCACGCCACCACGGCACTCTGCCTGGAATGGCTCGCCACAGCACAGCTACAGGATCTTGATGTAATTGATTACGGCTGCGGCTCCGGCATTCTTGCTATCGCCGCCGCAAAGCTCGGTGCACGCTCAGTGTGGGCCGTGGATAATGACCCGCAGGCATTGCAGGCAACAGGTGTTAATGCTGAAAAAAATGGCCTGAGACAACAGCGATTAGCAGTGGGCGATAGACTGCCGCAAGCCTGCGCGCTACGTGAAATTATCATCAGTCTGCCCAACGCCGGGATTTCCGCGCAGGCCGACCTGCTGCTCGCCAATATTCTTGCCGGCCCGTTAATCGACCTCGCCCCTTATTTCGCCACACTGGTCCGCACTGGTGGCCGCATTATTTTATCGGGTATTCTCAGCGGGCAGGCCGCAGGCGTTACTGAGGCCTACGCGGCGAATTTTATGATGGCAGAACCGGTAGCGCGCGACGGCTGGGTGCGCTTGGAAGGACGACGAAAATCAGCTAAGGTGTAACCATGTATACCCAATGTCCCAATTGCAACACGACGTTTCGCATCAGCATTCCTCAACTCAAGGCGGCCCAAGGCAAGGTGCGTTGCGGCCATTGTGAGAGCGTGTTCAATGGCCTGCTGAACCTGTCGGAGGAGCTTCAGGAAATACCCACAATCAATGAACGTGCGGGACATCAACCCCCGGCGGAAAACCCCCTTGGTGATGGAGCGGTTACCACGCCCGACCTGCCAAATTTGGCGCGGGCGGGAGACCCAGCTTCAGGATCGCTCCCACCCACCCATAAAGCCACTGGCAACCCTCCCACACCCCCCCTCTTTACGGTAATAGACGCTGCGGATGAAATCCCCAATACCGCATCTTTTGAGTATGGGTCGACTCCTGCAATGCCCGCGTTGGATGAAGCCGTTGTGCCGCTAAATGAAGATGTCGTACCCTTTCTGGATCCTGCCCCCAGCCTTCAAGTGACTCCAGCCGAGCCCAGCAAACTACCTTGGGAACCAGGCCCGCTCAAGCCGAGTGGCGCAAAAACACGCAGGGAGATGATCGTCAGAGCGCCGCAAAAAACCGGGGACCGGTTGCGTAACGAGGAGTTTCCCACTGAGCTTCCTATCTTCGCGCCCGACAGGCGTGCACGGCCACGCCCGGCTACGGCAGATGTTACGGATTATGCCGCGCTTGAAAATTACCTGCCGGAGGAAACCAAGGCGGTCTATAAATGGTGGAATACGTGCGCATGGACGGTCGGCATACTGGCCCTGCTGACCGTGCTGATTGTGCAATACACCTACTTTATGAGGGAGGACCTGGCGGGTTATGCCACGTTGCGTCCTGGTTTGGAAAAATTTTGCGCGTTAGTAACAACTGTAGCCGAGTGCGACTTACCCCTAAGACATGATCTGGCACAGATCGAAAAGTCCGATAGTGCGGTCATAATGCACCCTAAAGTGCGCGATGCCTTGCAGGTAACCACTACGCTGATCAATAAGGCTACTTTTCCCCAACCTTATCCGTATTTTCAAATTACACTTTCGGGCATAGATGGAGCGGTAATCGCCAAACGCCGCTTTCACCCCAACGAATATCTCCCCGCAAATACCAACCTCAAACTCGGTATGCAACCTGGTGTCGCCGTGCCCATTTTGCTGGAAGTGGCCACGCCCAGCACTGATTTCAACTTGCGATCGTGGAGCATTGATCTTTTTTAATTAGCCCCATTTGATGGGTGCTCGACTCTAGAAGGTGGAGCCATTGAGAATCCACTTCCAACAATAATTACAATGAATTTTAGAGCTGCGCCTGCATGGCCTGGAATTCAGCCACGTCCCCCTCCGCGCGCCCGCCCGGGATGCCGTTAGGAAAATCCTCAATGATTCTCTGGCGAATACTCTCGCGGCGATTGCCGGGGTCGGGGTGCGATTGCAGCCACGATGGTCCTCGGCCCTGGCCACCGCTCGCATTCTCGAGAATATCCATCACCCCTATCATAGCGCGCGGATCGTAGCCCGCCTCGCCCATGAATTCTATGCCCAGGGCATCCGACTCCAACTCGTCCTTGCGCCCATACTGTAGGGAGGTCACGTTGGCCACCACCGAGGCAATCATGGCCGCGCCTTGCCCTCCTCCGCCTTGATCGGAGGCGGCTACCCCTGCGGCGCCTACCAGCAACTGGCTCAGCTGCCCCTTGGCCATGTGTTCGGCGGCATGACGCCCTACGACATGACCGACCTCATGACCTAACACACCGGCGAGTTGTGCCTCGTTTTCGAGTTGCGCTAACAGCGCGCTGGTGATGAAGATCGGCCCGCCGGGCAGGGCGAAGGCATTAACCGTCTGGGCATCCGCCAGCACATGAAATTGATATTGGTAAGGTCCGTTCTTGGCACTGCTATTGGCGACCACCGCCTGGCCGACCCTATTGACGTAATCCTGTACCTGGGTGCTAGGATGCAGCCCGCCCATTTGATCGGCCATCTCCGGCGCGGCTTGTAGACCCAACGCAGTTTCCTCGTCAGGCGACAGGCTGATGCGCTGGGTCTCACCCGTAACCGGGTTTTCCTGGCGCAAGCTGTAATAACTTACCAAGGCAAAAATAACCATCACGGCAGCGATAAGAATTCGGGCGGAGAAGCGCATATTTATTATCCTTTAGAAAAGTCTGAAGTGATGACCTTTAAATGTCGCGCGCCTCTCATCAGCATGACGGGCAACGTCCTTATGTTATAAGCAGTTTAACCTTGCTCATTCAAACCCTGCTTGCTAAGGTGCTATGACTAAGTTCGAGGAAGCGAACCAGAATCGAACGGCCACACTAGCGCAATTTCGAATTTATTTACAGAGGAGAATCATCATGGAAAAGAAAATTCTGACCACCAACTTCGGTGCGCCGGTAGCCGACAATCAAAACTCCCTCACCGCGGGCCAAGACGGCCCGACACTGTTACAGGACATGCATTTGCTCGAAAAGCATGCGCACTTCAACCGCGAACGGGTACCGGAGCGCGTGGTGCATGCCAAGGGCGCGGGCGCGCACGGCTACTTCGAGGTGACGCACGACGTTACCCAATACACCAAGGCAAAATTCCTGAATCAGGTCGGCAAAAAGACGCCGATGCTGGCGCGTTTCTCCACCGTGGGCGGCGAAAAAGGCTCGGCGGACTCCGCGCGCGATCCGCGCGGCTTTTCGCTGAAGTTTTATACCGAAGAAGGCAACTACGACCTGGTCGGCAACAATACGCCGGTATTCTTCATCCGCGACGCGATCAAGTTTCCGGATTTCATCCACACCCAAAAGCGCAACCCGGCGACCAACTGCAAGGATCCCGACGCGTTCTGGGATTTTCTGTCGCTGAGTCCGGAATCCACCCATCAGGTCACGATTCTGTTTTCGGATCGCGGCACGCCGAAATCGCACCGCCACATGCACGGCTTCGGCAGCCACACCTTCAAGTGGGTGAATGCGCAGGGCAAGGCCGTGTGGGT
>JBDSMM010000031.1:0-13471 GCA_039915825.1 Gammaproteobacteria bacterium
ACGGCCCTGGTGCTGAATATCCTGGTGGCCGGTATTGGTACGATCCGCTTCTCGCAGGCCGGCTATTTTTCGTGGCGGGCGCTGTGGCCGTTTCTGGCAGGGTCAATGCCGCTGGCGTTTATTGGCGGGGCGATCACCCTGCCGGGCGGGGCATATAAGGTAGTGGTGGGTGTGATCCTGTTATTCGCCGCAGTCTGGCTGGCATTGCCCGAGCGGGTAAAATCAGAACGCCCCGGCCGCTTTCCGCTCATACCCATCCTGCCCGCTATCGGCACCGGCGGGGTGATAGGTTTATTATCCGGACTTACGGGGACCGGCGGCGGCATCTTCCTGAGCCCGCTGCTCATCTTCAGCCAATGGGCCAGGATGCGCGAGACCGCCGGGGTGTGTGCACCGTTTATTCTGGCGAATTCGAGCGCGGGCCTATTGGGTCATTTGACCAGTGTGCAAAATCTGCCCAGCGAGATTCCGGTGTGGGCAATTGCCGCCGTCATCGGCGGGCTCATCGGAACGGAACTCGGAAGGCGCCGGTTAGGGATTCCGATGTTGCAACGGTTGCTGGCCATCGTACTGGTCATAGCCGGATTAAAACTGATCCTGACGTAGCACGTCTTGGCCTTGGTCCACTGGGCTTGCGCCCTTTCGCCGTTGACACCAGAGTTTTGCTATCATTCACGAATCCGAAACGAATTTCCCCTCATGACCCAACTGCTAGAAATCAAAAACATCGAATGTCGCTATGGCGCGCATACTGCGGTGCGCGATTTATCGCTGCACGTGAAGCAAGGCTCGCTGGTATGTCTGCTCGGCACGAGTGGCTGCGGCAAAACCACAGTGTTACGCGCCATTGCCGGTTTTGAGCCGGTGGTAACCGGCGAGATTACCTTGGGTGGAAAATCCATCTCTCGCCCCGGCTACACTCTGGCCCCGGAGCACCGTCACCTGGGTATGGTATTTCAGGACTACGCGTTATTTCCGCACATGGACGTCAATGCCAACATTGCCTTCGGCCTGCGTAATATCTCAGCTGCCGCGCGCCGCGAGATCACCGCACGCATGCTAAAAACTGTGGGGCTGGATGGCCTCGGGGCGCGTTATCCTCATGAATTATCGGGTGGACAGCAACAGCGCGTTGCCCTGGCGCGCGCACTCGCGCCGCAACCCGCAGTTATTTTAATGGACGAGCCGTTCTCCAATCTCGATGTGGATCTGCGCGAGCGCATCAGTTTGGAGGTGCGTGACATTTTGAAAAGCCAGGGCACTACCGGCATTCTGGTGACGCATGACCAGCATGAGGCCTTCGCGCTCAGCGATCAGATCGGGGTGATGCACGAAGGCAGTATTTTGCAGTGGGATACGCCTTACAATCTTTACCATGAGCCGGTCAGCCGCTTCGTTGCAGATTTCATCGGGCAAGGCATTTTCCTGCGTGGCACACTGCTCGCCCCTGATACGGTGCAGACTGAGTTCGGCATCATCAAGGGCAACCGCGCATACGACTGGCCGCCCGGTGCACAGGTTGAGTTACTGATGCGCCCTGATGATATCGTGCACGATGATAATGCGCCGCTGCGCGCCGAGGTCCTACAGAAGGCCTTCAAAGGCGCAGAGATCATGTATACATTGCGCTTACCGACCGGCAGCAAGATCCTTTCCATGTTTCCCAGCCACCATAATCACGCCATCGGCGAACTGGTCGGCATCCGTATCGAAGTCGACCATCTGGTCGCGTTTCGCTGTTGATCCGGTAACTCACGCACTATTGATGGAACCACCTGGCTGGGGTGTAGTCACATAAATATGAATGTTGAAAACCCAGAGAATAGCAAACCCGTTTTTGCTGCCGAGACAGACCCGCCAGGGGTGGATCCTCAACTAACCATTGATCCTGATTCGGAACCGCGAAGCGTAGAACGCCGCAAGCTGAGCGTTCTGCGTAGCCTTCTGAACCGTCTGGTTAATAATGGACTCAGTGCCGAACAATTACCGCGCACGCTGGTAGAATTACGGCTTGAACTCATTAAACATTACGATAAGGCTTATCGCGCTGCCTTGAAATACTCCCGCCTCAACTAACCGCACCCCGTTGAATCTGGCCAGCTAGTTAGCCTGTAATGCGCTAGGTTCGTGAAGCTGTAAACCAGCGAAACAGCATGATTGCCGCGCCCGCCCCCAGTAACTGAGCAAACATAAAACCGACGACATCATCGGGCCGGATGCCAGCAAAGGTGTCACTTGCCGAGCGGGCCAAAGTAACTGCCGGGTTGGCGAACGACGTAGATGCCGTGAACCAGTATGCCGCTGTGATGTACAGGCCGACCGCGAACGGGATCATCGAAGCACGGCGGCGTCCGCAACCCCAGATTACCGTCAGCAGGCCGAAGGTCGCAATAAATTCGCTGAACAGTTGAGCGCCGCCATGGCGGGCATGTTGCGAGGCAAACCATAGCGGTTCACCGAACATGGTATTTGCTGCCGCAACCCCCAGTAAAGCACCTGCGAACTGGGCAGCGATATACGCAGGGACATCGCGCCACACCAAGCCACCTTGCGCGGCAGCGGCCAAGGTTACCACCGGGTTGAAGTGCGCACCGGAAATGGGGCTGAATGCCAGGATAAATGCCGTAAGCCCGGCGCCCGTTGCCAGGGTGTTTGCCAGCAGTGCGATGGCATCATTACCCTGCGCCAGCCGCTCCGCCATGATGCCCGAGCCTACTATGGTCGCCAGCAGCAAGGCGGTTCCTATCGCCTCTGCGGTTATCCGCCGGGCAAGATTCACGCGCCGGGGTTCCCGATGTCATTCACGTGCTGTTGAAGCGCCAGGCGGTCCAGTTTTTCGATGGGCAAGCTGAGAAACAGTTGAACGCGGCGTGCGATCTCCCGGTAAACGCGATCAAAGGCCAGTCGTCGCTCAACTTCCGTACCCTCTACCGCGGCCGGGTCTGCAAAGCTCCAATGAGCCGTGATGGGCTTCCCCGGCCATACCGGACAAGGTTCTCCAGCGGCCTTGTCGCACACGGTGACGACAAAATCCATCAACGGCGCACCGGACGCGGAGAATTCATCCCAATGCTTGCTGCGCAAGCCCTCAACAGGATGACCGCTCTTTTGCAGCAATTCCAAGGTGAGTGGGTGAACTTGGCCGGCGGGGTAGCTACCGGCACTATAGGCCCGAATCCGATCACTACCCAAACGGTTAAAGATGGATTCAGCCATGATGCTGCGCGCCGAATTGCCGGTGCACAGCACTAACACCTGGTAGATTTTAGGACTCACGATGCCTCCCTGTTCTTGCGCGGCCCGCACAGGCTGCTTGTGCTTGGGTATCGGTGGTTTGTCACTCGCAGGGGCGAGGATGCGTCCTACGCACAATGATTGCCGGATCGCAGGCGTCCCGCCTGCCTGCGGGCAGGATGCCCGCGCTCCTTTTGTTGCGAAATGAGCAGCTTCAATAGCCGTCAATTCGCGCCGTAAATCTCTTTTTCCATCTGTTCCAGACTGATGTGGCGCACATCTTTGCCTTTATCTAAATAAATAACGTATTCGCAGATGTTGCGTGCGTGATCGCCGATGCGTTCGAGCGCACGCGCCGACCAGATGACATCCAGCACGCGCGTGATGGTGCGCGGGTCTTCCATCATGTAAGTGATCGACTGGCGCATAATGCTTTCATACTCCCCATCTACTTGTACATCTTCCTTTGCCACTTGCATCGCCGCTTCTGAATCCATGCGCGCAAAGGCATCCAGTGCATCGTGCACCATCTGGCGCACATGGGTTCCCAAGGCCTGAATCTCGAGATAGCGATTTTTGGGGCGCTCCATCTCCGCCAGATGCATGGCCATGCGTGCGATTTTTTCGGCCTCGTCGCCAATGCGCTCTAGATCAGTGATGGTCTTGATCACGGCCATTACCAGGCGCAAGTCATTGGCTGCCGGTTGCCGCCGTACGATGATCTGGTTACATTCCTCATCAATGGCAACTTCCATGGAATTGACCTTGTAATCGTTACTCATGGTCTGCTCGGCAAGCGATGCATCGCCCTCGGCGAGCGCAGTGATCGCGTCTACGAGCTGCTGCTCCACCATCCCCCCCATGACGAGCACGCGATTGCGGATGTCTTCCAGCTCGGTGTTGTAGCGCCGCGATGTGTGTGTGTGAATATTCGGCTTCATGTTGCTCCCCAATCAGCCATAGCGGCCGGTGATGTAATCTTCTGTCTGCTGCTTGCGCGGGTTGGTAAATATTGCATCGGTAGCGCCGAACTCGACCATCTCGCCCAGATACATAAAGGCAGTGTAATCCGAAACACGCGCAGCCTGTTGCATGTTGTGCGTAACGATGATGATAGTGACGCGCTCCTTCAACTCGGCAATTAATTCTTCGATGCGCGCCGTAGCTATCGGGTCGAGCGCTGAGGTGGGTTCGTCGAATAATAATATCTCCGGGTCGGTGGCGAGGGCGCGCGCTATGCACAGGCGCTGCTGCTGCCCACCCGATAGGTTAAACGCAAGATTGTTCAAGCGATCCTTCACTTCATCCCAAAGCGCCGCGTCCTTAAGCGCCTGCTCTACCCGTTCGTCCAGATCGCGCCGCTTGCGGATGCCGCGCACACGCGGCCCGTAAGCCACGTTTTCATAAATCGATTTAGGAAAAGGGTTGGGTTTTTGAAACACCATGCTGATGCGCATGCGCACCTCAATGGGGTCGACCTTGGAACTGAGCAGATTGACCTCATCCGGCAACAGCACAATCTCGCCCTCGTAGCGATTGCCCGGATACAGATCGTGCATCCGGTTGAAGCAGCGCAGATACGTGGTCTTGCCGCAGCCGGAAGGGCCGATAAGTGCGGTTACGCGCCGCTCGGCAATATCCAGATTGATGTCTTTGAGCGCCTGCACATCTCCGTAGAAAAAATTGAGTTTTTTAACCCGGGCCTTAAGCTCCGGTGGCGTCTGCGGACTCATGTTATCGATGGTATCCAGGGTTTTCTTATTTTGTTTGGGAACACTGTGCTCACCTACATGGCTAAGGGGCTTTAAGTTAACTCGTCGCATTTGTTGTAGATCCATAACAACTCCTTTTTACCACTTGATGCGTTTGCGGAACCGGTAGCGGATGTAAATGGCCAAGCCGTTCATCACCAGCACCATCACCAGCAATACCAGTCCGGCAGCGGCGGCGTTTAATTGAAACTCTGCCTGCGGGCGCGATACCCAGTTGAACATCTGAATCGGCATGACGGTGAACGGATCCATGAGCCACTGAAAGGAAACAAACGGCGGTTCTGTTTGAATCGGCGGCTCGGGCAGGAAGGCGATAAAGGTGAGCGCTCCGATGGTAATAAGCGGCGCCGTTTCGCCGATAGCGCGCGACAGGGCGATAATCATGCCGGTTAAAATGCCGCCGAGTGAATAGGGCAGCACATGGTCGCGCACAGTCTGCCACGGCGTTGCCCCCAAGGCGTAAGATGCCTCGCGAATGGTACCGGGGATGGAACGTACCGCCTCGCGCGTAGAGATAATTACAATGGGCAGAATCAGCAAGGCCAGGGTCAGGCCGGCTGCAAGTATGCTTTGACCCAAGTTGAATTGGTAAACGAACAACCCCAGGGCCATCAGGCCGTAAACGATAGAGGGCACGCCGGCGAGATTGGCGATATTGATCTCGATGACGTCCGTTATCCAGTTTTTCGGTGCGTATTCCTCTAAATAAATCCCCGCCGCGACGCCCATAGGCACGGCGCTCATGGCGGTCACCAACATCACCAGCGTAGTGCCCACCCAGGCCGAGAGGATGCCCGCCTTCGCTGCGAAGCGCGACGGAAAATTGGTGAAAAAGTGCCAGGACAGACGCGGCACACCATCGATGGCCAAGTCTATGATTAACGCGGAAAGTGTGAACAGGGCAATCAGCATTGCCATCAGACCCAGCACCACGAACATGGAGTCCAGGGTCTTTTGGCGAGCAATTACCGTTTTCAGATCCGGAAGACCTTTTAGGGTTTCCATCCTGGCATCATCCATTAATAGATCTCCCGGAAGCGCTTTCTCAGAAAGTGGCCGGCGATATTGAAGACGAGCGTCATGAGCAGCAGGGTCAGGCCCGCCGCAAAAATAGTCTGATAGCCGATGCTGCCGTGCGGCAAATCGCCCAGGCTCACCTGCACGATGTAAGCGGTAATCGTACTGGCGGGTTCCAGGGGATTCCAGGTCAGATTCGGCTGCAAACCTGCGGCAATAGCAACCACCATGGTCTCGCCTATGGCGCGCGAGATGCCGAGCACATACGCTGCCGCAATACCCGAGAACGCGGAAGGAATCACCACGCGCAAGGAAGTGCGTAAACGTGTCGCGCCCATCGCGTACGACCCCTCGCGGATGTGCATGGGCACGGCGCGTATCGCATCTTCGCTGACCGAACTCACATACGGAATAATCATGATGCCGATCACCAGCCCCGCACTCAGCATGTTGAAGCCGGGCAGGCCGGGGATGATCATTTGCAGCAAAGGCGTAACGAACAATAGGGCAAAATAGCCGTACACCACGGTCGGCACCGCGCTCAACAATTCAAGGAGCGGCTTGACGACCTCGCGCACCTTGTGCGGGGCGTATTCGCTTAGATAAATGGCGATGATGGTACCCAGCGGAATCGCTACCAGCAGGGCGATGCCCGTAGTCACGAGTGTGCCCGCCATTAACGGCAGAATGCCGTAGTGTGCATCGGAGAACAGCGGTGTCCATTGCGTGTCAGTGAGAAAATCGACTATGGAAACATGCTGAAAAAAACCGCTGGATTCATACACCAGCACACCTACGATGCCGATGGTAATAGCAACTGATGAAAACGCCGCCAAAAACAAGGCAAACTCAATGAGACGCTCTTTGATATGGCGCAACGGCCGGTACGACAGATTGGATGTGGCCGAACTCACGCGTCTGTAACTCCAAGACAGAGAAGCCAGATTGTAGTAAGGAAATATGACAGTAATGTTACAACGGTGAACTTATGGTGCAAACATTCTCTTAAATATTCTGTGAGCTGTCCTACATTAACTATTGCTTTATAGATCAAGCAGATATACTTCGTGGTAGCGCTCAGTTACTGGGCTATCTACGAGTCACGACAAAAAAGGACAGCACGGCACCCGTTTGTACCACTATCCCCGTATGCCACTGGCCCTATTCTTGAGCCCCGGATTCAAGAATAATTTGATCTAGAGTGGGTAAGTTCATCAACGTGAACTCGATCCCGGCTCCATTTCAGGAAGGCCCCGGTTTCCATTGGTTGGGCGATGAAATAGCCCTGCCCCAACTGGCAGCCGAGCTGACGCAGCAGGTCCCAGTCTTGCTGCGTCTCAATGCCTTCGGCCACCGAAGTAATGTTCAACTTTTTCACCATGTCGAGGCTGGATTCAAGGATGACCCTGGCCGATTGCTGCCTGGTTGCATTCATCACGAAGGACTGATCGATCTTGAGCTCGGTAAAGGCGATGCGCGTGAGCTGCTGCATCGACGAATAGCCGGTGCCGTAGTCGTCAATCGACAAACCGAAGCCCTTCATGCGCAGCCGTGAGAGATTCTCCAGCGCGTGACCGACGTCGGTCGTTGCCGCAGATTCGGTCAACTCGAGGACCATGTGTCGTGGCTCGAGGTTTTCGCCGCGCAGCAACTCCGTCACGCGCTCGGCGAGGTGCACGTCGGCCAGCGACTTGATCGACAGGTTGACCGACACGGTGACCTCCAGCCCACTCGCCGCGCGCCACTCGCTGCAGAACGCCGCCGATTTTCTCAGCATGACCCATGTGAGCGCATCGATCAGGCCGTTATCCTCCAACTGTTTGATGAACGCATAGGGCGCGACGATCCCCTGTTGCGGATGGCGCCAGCGCGCGAGCGCCTCAGCGCCTTTGACTCGCCCGGTCGCCAGTTCCACCTTGGGTTGGAAGAACGGCTCGAATTCATCGTTGTTCAGCCCTTCCACGATCTCTTCCAGGGTGAATGATGCTCCAGCCGCCCTTGGCCGGTTCAGGTTTGCCTGCGCTAGCTTATGGAGCCTGATCAGCGCATCCAGCTTTGCCGGCGTAACCGGTTTCTCGATGACACCCAGGATATTGACGCCGTAGGCCTTGGCCATCGTCTCGACCGAGGCGAGCAACGAGCCTTCCAGCGCGCTGGCGAGGATGATCGAAGCCGGAATACCCGCTTCGCCCAGGTGGCGCATAAATTCCATGCCGTCCATTCCCGGCATGTCGAGGTCGCTGATGATGATATTGATCGGCGGGCCCGGCGCCTTGACGATCTTAAGTGCTGTATGGCCATCCACCGCCTCGGATATTTTCATTGCGCCGAGGTTTGCGAGTATTTTGAGCAACACACCGCGCTGAAACTCATGATCTTCGACCACCAGGAAGCTTATCTCAGCGATGGGCATTTTGCTTCCTCGAAATAGGAATTCAAACGCTCCAGCTCGAGGTCGAACGCTCCCATATTTGCCTCGATCGCCTTCCAGTTACCGGCGCGACTGGCACGCTCCAGGCGCTCGCACACCGTGGCCAGCGCGGTCGCCCCAATCGCCTTGCTCGCGCCCTTGATACGGTGCGATGCATGCGTAACCTGTGAATTATCACACCTGTCCACGGCAAGCTTGAGCATGGCGGCGTCACTGTCATTGACCCGTTGAAAGTCCGTCAGGATTTCGCGCTCAGCTGCCGCATCGCCGCCGGAAATTGCGGCGAGCACCGCATGATCGACCGGTTGCGCAATGGGCAGCCATCGATCGAGCTTTTTTGACAGGTCCTTCAATTCAACCGGCTTGGCGAGATAATCGTCCATGCCGGCGGCAAAACAGATATCTGCCTCGCCTGCCAGGGCGATCGCCGTGCAGGCGATTATGGGAGTGCGCTTGCCACCATTCGCAGCCTCGATCGCGCGGATATGGTGTGTAAGTTCGTAGCCGTCCATCTCCGGCATGTTGCAGTCGGTGATGAGGAGCGCGAACCGGCCTGATTTCCACTTTGCCAGTGCTTCGACGCCGTTTTCCGCGCTCTCGGCGGCATAGCCCAGCATGTTTACCTGGCGCACCAGGAGCGCGCGATTGGTCGGGTGGTCGTCAGCCAGCAGCACCAACGTGCCCTCGGACTCCGCTTGAGCAATGTCCGTAACCCTGCGGCGCTGCCCGATGGTCGTGCTCAGCCAATCCAGGGTGCTGAGCGGATCGGTTTTAGCCACAACCAGCGGATCGACGATCGGCAGAGACAGTTCAAAGATCATGGTCGTGCCGATGCCGAGTTCGCTCTCCATCTGGATCGAACCACCCATCATGGTTGCGAGGCGCTGGCAGATGGTGAGCCCGAGGCCGGTGCCGCCCGATCGGGGCGTGGTCTCCCCGGTAGCCTGAACGAACGGTTGAAACAGGCGCGCCTGATTTTCCGGGGAAATACCGATGCCGGTGTCCTGCACCGAGAATCGAACCCGATCCTCTCCATGGGTTCGAGCTACCAGTTCCGCTTTTATCTCAATGTAGCCTTTGTCCGTGAATTTGAGTGCGTTACTGACCAGATTGTTGAGGATCTGGCGCAGCCGCATCGGATCAACCAGTAGCGCGGGGCTGATACGCGGGTCAACTTTACACTTGAGCAGGACACCCTTACTGCTGGCGTTTCCTAAATAGATGTTGCGCACGGCCTCGACCGCCGAGGTGATGGAGGCGGCCTCGGGGCGCACCTCCAGCTTACCCGCTTCGATCTTGGAGAAATCCAGAATGTCGTCGATGATTCGTTGCAGCGATGTGCCCGATTCACGCACTACCTCAAGCGTGGCGCGTTGCGAGGCATCAAGCTTGGTCAGGCTGAGTAGCTCAAGCATGCCAAGTACGCCGTTCATGGGGGTGCGTATCTCGTGGCTCATAGTGGCAAGGAAAGTGCTCTTGGCACGATTGGAAGCCTCGGCCGCTTCTTTTTGCTTTTCCGCATCCTTACGCACGCTGATGTCGCGGATGGCTGCCGTCACCAGGATGCCCTCGGCGCTTTCCAGTGGGCTTAGCATGATTTCTATCGGAAACTCGCTGCCATCCTTGCGCCGCCCCGAGAGTTCAATACCCGTACCAATCTGCTGCGCCAGTGCATCCGCCGCAGTTCGGGTGCCGTCCGCGATCAACCGCTCCGCGAAGCCCTCCGGAATAATGTTCTTGACTTGCTGGCCTACCAGTTCATCGCGGCGGTATCCAAATTGCTTCTCCGCCTGAACATTCAGCAGGACGATCTCTCCAACCTGGTTCACCACTACCATCGCATCCGGAGCCGCTTCTAACAGCCCGCGGTACTTTGCCGCCGACTCCTTGCTCTCGCTGAGATCGCGGCTTACCTCCGAAAATCCCCGTAGATTTCCGGCCAAGTCGCGTAATGCCGTGAAGCTGATGTTCGCCAAAAATCGTGTGCCGTCTTTGCGCACGCGCATGCATTGTTCTTCGTGCCGGCCGCTTGCGGCAGTCATCCGGAGTATCTCCTCCGGTCTGCCTCGCTTGATATCTTCCGGAGGAAAAAAGCAGGAGAAGTTGTGGCCGATAATCTGTTTGGCTGTGTAACCCTTGATTCGTTCGGCCCCGGTATTCCAACTGACGACTCGGCCCTGTGGATCCAACATATAGATCGCGTAGTCCTGGACTCCGTCCAGGAGCATGCGATAGTTTTCTTCGCTATCCCGAAGCGCTTCCAAGGTCGTCTGTTTCATCGAATTAATCCAAACCTCATCTGCTCACGTTATCCGCGTCGCCACGGACAACGCCGTCCTACAACTCAGGAGCAGTTTAAGATGGAGTCCGATTTCGGACTAAAGAACCGGGATCTGCTGGCGGACAGCCTTACATTGCCGCCAGCAGATTTCCGTTGTGGCGCTTGCTTACTGCAAGCGGCGTTCGATGGTGATTTGCTCAACTTCTACCCGGCGATTCGGTTCCAGGCATTCGATCAGTGCGGACCGGTTTTTATCCGTGCATTCAACAACCGGGTTGGCCTCGCCCTTGCCTTCTGCCTTCAGGCGATTCCCATCAATTCCCTTGCCGGTCAGATAATTTTTCACCGCGATTGCACGGCGCTCTGACAGCCGCTGGTTATATTGTTCGGAGCCGATGCGATCGGTGTAACCGGTAATGACGACGTTGTCTATTTCGCTATTGCTATTAAGCGCGTCCGCAATTTCATCCAATTTCGATTGCGGCTTCCGCAATTTAGCGCTGTCAAATGCAAATAGCTCGGTGGCCGATAGTGTATATTTTTCGAAGCGCGGCGCCGCTGGCGCTGCCGCGATTACCTCAGGGGCAGGCTCGGGTGCCGCCGCACGGTGGGCGGGGGCGTGCGTTTTTGCGCCGAAGCGGTAGAGCAGACCGACAGAGAATAGATCAATGTCTCCCACGTTGCCGACGGCATCATCAATCCGGTACCGCTCGGCCTCGGCGCGCATGGTGAGGGATTCGGTGATGGCGTATTGAAGTCCCACGCCGAATTTGTAATTCATATCGCGCTTGCTGGGATTGGGATCGAGCACAATAACTGACCCGGTTCCAGCGAAGGAGACGTCGGAATCCGCGTAGTTCAATCCCACCCGGCCAAACGCAGAAAACTTTTCGCTGATGGGCAAAATGCCGACTGCGTCGAGATTAAGACCCTGGATCTCGATATTGCCCTGCAGTGTTCCAGCCGGTACCGTGGTCGCCGTAAAACCAAAATCTCCCAGATTGAAATAGCCGCCTTCCAAGGCAAAATACTTGTTGAACTGGTACCCGCCAAATAACTTGTAGCCGGTGGAGCGCTCGTCCTCGGTGATCGAGCTTGTGGCAAAACCTTTATCCAGCAGGCCGCCGGTGATCCCATCATCATCTATTGTTGCTCTTGACTGGCCAACGTTAACCCCGGCATACCAGCCGGTATCGTCCGCCATCACAATGGGGCTGGCGATTGCAATGAGTGTGACCAAACCCAACTTCCTTGAGGCTCTTGCTAATTTCATGTTTTTCTCCGGCAGGATTTAACAGTTCGCTCAATTACAGTTATGCAACGTGAGCAATATTTATCATTCTCGTTCATTTAACTATCACTTTATCTTGATTAGCCAATAACGGCCGGCAGAATGACTCTGCCGGCCTTTGTTTTAATGCCTCAAGTGTTGTTACTGGCAAATTGTTGAATATGTAGCAGGCGGTGCAAACGGCTGACCCGGCACAGAAACCACGTTAGAGTCAAATACGAAAGCGCCCGAACCAGCCCCCACACCGCTCCACGCCCCGGCCATCAATCGGCCACACGAGGTTGCACCGGTCAGCATCGTGATATCTCTCGCGGCCAATATATTGCCTTGGAATTCAGAGTACAAACCAAGTGTCGCGTCCGTAGCTACCTGCCACCAGACGTTGGAAGCCTTAGCGCCACCAGCCAGGAGGATACGACTACGTGCGCCGGGAGGAGGGGCTCCGGCTGCCATGCCGGTTGAGCTCGATGACTGGAAGACAAAGACAGCATTGGCGTCGCCCTGGGCGTCGAGCAAGATATCACCCGTTATCATAATCGACGTGGTGGACTGATAGAGCCCAGGAACGAAATAGTTATCTCCCTGCACCAACGCGCTTCCGGCCGGTTCTCCTAAAGTCGTGCCGGCCGGTAGATTGGTGGGCGATCCCGAGGATGTACCTGCAGCCGGGGGCCCGGCCGGAGGAGTGATGCTGAGAAACGCCGCATTCAAGTCGGCAATGACAGTGCTTCTGATGCCTGCTGGATCATATTGGCTGCTAAATACCTTCCCGACGATTGTTGGAGGGGAGCCTGCGCAAAGACCAAAACCACCGGCAGTATCAACGGCCACAGCATTACACGTAGCAAGCGGATCCAGTATCACATTCCCCTCAATATGAGTAATAGGAATGGCGGGGGTGTTGGTAACCCCGGCGTGAGCCGCAATTCCGAACGTCGACGCGGCTCCAAGGTTTACCGGGGCCAAACATGTAGTTGTACCAGTAGTAAAGGTCCATACGTAGTCACTCGCTAGCGCATTGCCGGCTATGTCCTTAGCCCCCGTCGTGACCGTGGCAGTGTAGTTGGTATTGGACAGGAGCGTGCTTGATGGCGTAAAGGTTGCGATCTGGCTGGCTACATCATAGGTGACGGTTCCGGTTAATGGGGAACCCAGTGGGGGGCCGGTTACCTGCAATGTCAAGGTAGTGTCGGTGATCGTTAGTGGATCCATCGGTTCACTAAAAGTCACGCTGATCGCCCTGGTGGTACACACAGTTGTGGCACCCTCAGCAGGATTTACTAAAGTTACCGTAGGCGGCGTCGCGTCTGGCCCCGCGCCCGTAGTAAAGGTCCAAACATAATTACTTGCCCCCGGTAAGGGGCCTTGGTTGCCTGCCAGCGCGTTGCCAGCCAGATCCGTGGCTGCGGTGGTAATTGTGACGGTATAGGTCGTGCTCGCGGTAA
>JBDSMM010000106.1:0-8176 GCA_039915825.1 Gammaproteobacteria bacterium
AGGCGCTGGCGGATGCGGCGCGTGAACATGGCCTGGAATTTTAAGGATTAATTATGGCGGGTTATGACGTCCCAAAGAACAACGATGGCCTTCAGGAAAAACTGATCGCCGTCAATCGCGTTGCCAAGGTAGTCAAGGGCGGCCGGCAGTTTGGTTTCGCAGCACTGACCGTGACCGGTGACGGCAACGGCAAGATCGGCATGGGCCGCGGTAAGGCCCGCGAGGTTCCGGCAGCCATTCAAAAGGCCATGGACGATGCACGCCGGAACATGTGCACCATCAGCCTTAAGGGCGGCACGCTGCAATACCCGGTAACGGCACGCCACGGTGCAGCCAAGGTATTCATGCAGCCGGCCTCCGAGGGTACGGGGATTATAGCGGGCGGTGCCATGCGCGCTGTATTCGATGTGCTGGGTGTGCACGATGTGCTGGCTAAATGCATAGGCTCCACCAATCCTGTTAATGTCGTGCGCGCCACCATCAAGGGTTTGCTGTCCATGTCCGATCCGCAGGATATGGCGGCCAAGCGCGGCAAAAGCCTCAACGAGATATTGGAATAAGCACCATGCCCGCAGCGAAAAAGACAGCGAAAACAAAAACCAAACCTGAGCAGAAAAAGAAGATCCGGGTAACGCAGTTAAAGAGCGTGAGTGGTCGATTGCCTGCGCACGTAGCCTGTATAACCGGCTTGGGCCTGCGCCGCATTCGCCACAGCGTGGAACTTGAAGACACGGCCTGTGTGCGCGGCATGATCAATAAGGTTTCCTACATGGTTGCAGTCGAGGAGATTTCCTGATGCGTCTGAATACGATCAAGCCTGCTGATGGCGCCAAACAAGCTGCCAAGCGCGTTGGGCGCGGCGGTGGTTCGGGCTTGGGTAAGACTTGCGGACGCGGCCATAAGGGTCAACATGCGCGCGCCGGTGGTTATCACAAGGTCGGTTTCGAAGGCGGCCAGATGCCGCTGCAACGTCGTTTGCCCAAAGCTGGCTTCGCTTCCACAACGGCTAGCGACACCGCCGAGATACGTTTGCACGAATTGACTAAAATCAGTGGCGGTATCGTCGATTTGCTGGCACTGAAGGCGGCGAATCTTGTACGCCAGGACGTCAAGCGCGCCAAGGTAATAGCCTCCGGAGAAATCAACATAGCAGTAACGTTGCGCGGCTTAGCTGTAACCAAGGGTGCGCGCGCCGCCATCGAAGCTGCCGGCGGCAAGATCGAGGAATAATGTCGGCGTCTCGGTCAGGCATGTCCAATACCCTGTCGGGTATCGGCAAATTATCGGAACTTAAGCGCAGGTTGCTGTTTGTGCTGGGTGCCCTGATTGTGTTTCGTATCGGCGCGCACATACCTGTACCCGGTATCGACCCGGTAGCATTGGCCGCGCTGTTTGACCAGCAACGCGGTACAATTGTAGATATGTTCAATATGTTTTCCGGCGGCGCATTGGAGCGCTTGTCCGTGTTTGCCTTGGGCATCATGCCGTATATTTCGGCCTCGATTATTGTGCAATTGCTGACCACCGTAGTCCCGACGCTGGAGCAGCTAAAGAAAGAAGGGGAGGCGGGCCGACGCAAGATATCGCAATACACGCGGCGCGCAACTCTGTTTCTGGCCATATTCCAGGGCATCGGCATTGCCATTGCATTGCAAAGCCAGCAGGCAGGGACTGTGCAGGTGGTTATCAACCCCGGCACCTCGTTTATATTTACGGCGGCGTTAACGCTGGTTACCGGCACGATGTTCCTGATGTGGCTGGGGGAACAGGTCACCGAGCGCGGCATTGGTAATGGTATCTCCATTATTATATTTGCCGGTATTGTTGCCGGATTGCCCGCCGCGATAGCAGGCACTGCGGAACTGGCGCGCACAGGGGAGATGCACACCATTACGTTAATCGTGTTATTTGTCCTGGCAATTGCAGTCACCGCTTTTGTGGTATTTGTAGAGCGTGGCCAGCGTCGCATTACGGTGAATTATGCGAAACGCCAACAGGGTCGCAAAATGTATGCGGGTCAGACCAGCCATCTGCCATTAAAGGTGAATATGGCTGGCGTTATTCCGCCAATTTTTGCATCAAGTATTATATTGTTTCCGGCCACGCTGGGCGGATGGTTTGGTAGCGCTGAGGGTATGGGTTGGCTACGCGATATTTCTTCGACGCTGTCGCCGGGACAGCCGCCTTATGTAATGCTGTATGCTTTAGCGATTATCTTTTTCTGCTTTTTTTACACGGCCCTGGTGTTCAATCCCAAGGATACGGCCGACAATTTGAAAAAGTCGGGTGCGTTTATTCCCGGTATTCGGCCCGGCGAGCAGACGGCGCGTTATATTGACGGTGTAATGTCGCGTTTGACCTTGGGTGGTGCGATTTACATCACACTGGTATGTTTACTGCCGGAATTTTTAATTGTCTACTGGAATGTGCCGTTTTATTTCGGCGGGACATCACTGCTGATCATTGTGATAGTGGTCATGGATTTCATGGCCCAGGTGCAGGCGCACCTGATGTCTCATCAATATGAGGGCTTGCTGAAAAAAGCGAACCTCAAGGGCCATGGTCGAACGGGGTTGGTGCGCTGAACCCATAACCTCGTTGCCAATATTTAACGTTTTACGTTTGATTTAGTTTGGAGAAGTTTTATGAAAGTGCGCGCCTCGGTAAAAAAATTGTGCCGCAATTGCAAAATTGTGAAGCGTAAAAGCGTGGTGCGTGTTATCTGCTCCACAGATGCACGTCATAAACAGCGACAGGGCTGAGTGACGTAGCTCGCGAACGCAACACGAGCAGAGCTGTTAACTTTGATGACATTGGTTTAGGAGAGTAGTCGGATGGCCCGTATTGCTGGTATCAACATCCCGGTTCAGAAGCATACAGTAATTGCGCTGACCTCAATTTTTGGCATAGGCCGTTCCAATGCTAAAAATATCTGTGCCGCAACGGGGGTCAGCCCGGCGACCAAGGTAAAGGATTTAACCGAGGCTCAAGTCGAGGCCTTGCGCACCGAGGTTGCCAAATTTACGGTCGAAGGCGATCTGCGCCGCGAAGTTTCGATGAGCATCAAGCGTCTCATGGATCTGGGTTGCTATCGTGGCCTGCGTCATCGCCGCGGTCTGCCGTTGCGTGGCCAGCGTACGCGTACTAACGCACGTACCCGTAAGGGCCCGCGCAAGGCAATTCGTAAATAATCAGCTAATCAGTAACACGGATCAGGAATAGGAAATATTATGGCCAAGGCAACTAGCCGCGTTCGCAAGCGTGTTAAAAAGAATGTTGTCGATGGGGTAGCTCACATCCACGCCTCGTTCAATAACACCATCATCACCATCACCGATCGCCAGGGAAACACCTTATCCTGGGCCACCGCTGGTGGTTGCGGATTCCGTGGCTCGCGCAAAAGCACGCCGTTTGCTGCACAGGTCGCCGCAGAGAAAGTCGGCGCTGTGGTGCTTGAGTTCGGCATGAAGAATATCGAAGTCTTTGTAAAAGGTCCCGGTCCAGGCCGTGAGTCCGCCGTGCGCGCTCTGAATGCCGCCGGCTTCAAAGTTACGAATATCACCGACGTCACACCGATTCCGCATAACGGTTGCCGTCCACCTAAGAAACGTCGCGTTTAAGCCGGAGGCTTGGTTTGGCTAAATATATTGGTCCGAAGTGTCGTCTGTGTCGCCGCGAGGGAGAGAAGCTTTTCCTGAAGGGCGAGAAGTGTTTCACGAGTAAATGCACAATTGAAACGCGCGCCTTTCCGCCCGGTCAGCATGGCCAGCGGCGCACGCGGTTGTCTGATTATGCAACGCAGCTGCGTGAAAAGCAGAAACTACGCAGGATTTATGGGGTGCTCGAAGGGCAATTCCGTCTCTATTATCAGGCTGCCGATCAGCGCAAAGGTTCCACCGGTGAAAACCTTTTGCAATTGCTGGAAGGGCGTTTGGATAACGTTGCCTACCGTATGGGCTTTGCCGCATCCCGTAGCGAGGCGCGTCAGCTAGTGCGTCATAACGGCATTACCGTTAACAGCAAGAAGGTGAATATTCCGACTTATCAGGTAAGCCCGAACGATGTCATAGCTGTTGATGAAAACGCCAAGAAGCAATTGCGCATACAAGCGGCGCTGGATATGGCCCAGCAGCGCGGCTTTTCGGATTGGCTTGATGTCGATGTCAGCAAGATGCAAGGCACGTTCAAGTCACGCCCCGAGCGCAGTGAGCTCCCTGCCGAGATCAATGAACATCTTATCGTTGAGCTTTACTCCAAGTAAGATTACGAAGAGGATTTTTCATGCAAGGCTCAGTCTCCGAATTTTTAAAGCCACGTCTCGTTGATGTTCAGATCATCAACAACAAACACGCCAGGGTAACTCTGGAGCCGCTCGAGCGTGGCTTCGGCCATACGCTGGGCAACGCGTTACGGCGCATCCTGTTGTCCTCCATGCCCGGTTGCGCCGTGGTCGAGGTCGAGATCCAAGGCGTGCTGCATGAGTACACGAGCATCGAAGGGGTGCAGGAGGATGTGGTCGATATCCTGCTGAACCTCAAGGGTCTTGCCATTCGTATGCACACGCGCGACGAAGCCACGCTGAGTCTGAACAAAAAAGGGCCGGGCACCGTGTTAGCCAGCGATATTACGCTTGACCATGACGTCGAGATCGTAAATCCTGATCATGTTATCGCGCACCTTACTAAGGCCGGCGAACTTAACATGACGCTCAAGATCAAACGCGGACGTGGCTATGAGCCATCGTCATCGCGTCAAGTGGCCGAAGATGAAGTCCGTCCCATCGGCAACCTGCAGCTCGATGCCTCCTTCAGCCCGGTGCGCCGCGTCACATACGCCGTCGAAAGTGCGCGCGTCGAGCAACGCACCGATCTCGATAAACTGGTGATCGACATCGAAACGAATGCCACGGTGGATCCCGAAGAGGCGATTCGCCGTGCGGCCAATATATTGCAGGATCAGCTATCGGTGTTTGTGGAATTGAAGGGCAATGAAGACTCGCGTCCCGCATCGGCACCGATGGCTGAGATCGACCCCATTCTGTTGCGCCCCGTGGATGATCTGGAATTGACCGTGCGTTCCGCGAATTGCCTTAAGGCGGAAAGCATCTACTATATCGGCGACCTGATTCAGTGCACTGAAAACGAATTGCTCAAGACACCTAATCTCGGCAAGAAATCCCTGACGGAAATCAAGGATATACTTGCAACGCGCGGCCTGTCCTTAGGTATGCGCCTGGAAAATTGGCCGCCGGCCAACCTGCACGATCAGGAAAAGGCATCTGCCTGATTACGTTTAGCCACATTACATCGGAATAATAAGTCATGCGTCATCAAAATAGTGGTCGACAACTCAGCCGCAACAGCAGCCATCGCAAGGCCATGCTCAAGAATATGGCCGTTGCCCTCATGCGCCATGAAATCATCAGAACCACGGTGCCTAAAGCGAAAGAGTTACGCCGCGTGGCTGAACCGCTCATTACCCTTGCGAAAATAGATACCGTTGCCAAGCGCCGCCTGGCCTTTGCTCGCATTCGCGACCGCGAGATGGTGACCAAGTTGTTCAATGAATTGGGTCCGCGTTACAAGGAACGTCCTGGTGGTTATTTACGCATTCTCAAATGCGGTTTCCGTGCCGGTGATGCTGCGCCTATGGCGATTGTCGAACTGGTCGGCCGCCCAGAAGTGGAAGCACAAGGCGCTACCGAATAGTATCTACACTCGTGATGTGATCTTGTTAGAGCCGGGCTTTGCCCGGCTTTTTTATGGGTGATCCACCGCACTGTTTTCTGATCTAAAATACCCGTACCGAACCATCCTTTTCAAAGGCGAAGCTCGACTATGAAATTCTTTTGCCGCCTGTTATCGGCCATAAGCTGCGCGTTCACGCTAGGTCTGCCGCAACTGTCCAGCGCGTACGAAACAATGCCTGCCTTGCCGGCGCACGCGCCTGTCCCACATGAAAATCCGATGAATGCTGCCAAAGTAAAGCTTGGTAAGCAGCTCTATTTCGATGCGCGTTTATCATTCAATAGCAAAATTTCCTGCAACACCTGCCATGATCTGGCTAAAGGCGGCGTTGATCATCGCCGGCGCTCAACGGGTGCGCTTGGTAAAGAAACAAAACGCTCAACGCCGACAGTTTTGAATGCCGCTTTTCAGAGCGTGCAATTCTGGGATGGCCGGGCGGAGAGTCTGGAAGCCGCTGTCAAAGATCACCTTTATGATCCTACCATCATGGGCATGCCCGATAAGCGGGCGGTACTGGAGCGTATCCAGGCCAGCGCCGATTACCGTCGTGCTTTCAATAAAGCCTTTCACGGCGCGACATCGTTAAATTACGATAATCTCGCCAAGGCTTTAGCGGCTTACATGCGCACGCTTATCACACCGAATAGTGCATTTGATCGTTATGTGAAAGGAGAAAAGAAAGCGCTTTCCAGACAGGCCCGGCGCGGTATGGAAGAGTTTCAATCCGTAGGCTGCGTAGCATGCCACTTCGGCACCAACTTCTCTGGCCCGCCGGTGCCCATGGGCGAGGGGTTTTACGAATTGTTCCCGAATTATTTAGGCAGCGTCTACGATAAAAAATATAATTTGGTCACCCGCGACAAGGGCCGCTATGAAGTTACCCGCGATCCAATACACAAGCTTTTGTTTCGCGTTCCTACACTGCGAAATATTGCGCTCACTGCGCCCTATTTTCATACCGGTACGGTCTCGACTTTGGAGGAAGCAGTGCGGGTGATGGCTAAAACCGAACTGAATAAAGAGGTTTCAGATCAGCAAGTGGCCGATATTGTTATTTTTCTGAATACGCTTACCGGCGAGTTGCCTAAGCAGAAAGTACCGAAAATACACAGATGATTCTGCGAAGCTCAGCTAATCGGGGACGCAATACTATAATCATCGGGCTTGCTCTAACACAGGCTTGAGATACTGGCCGGTGTAAGAGGCCGGATTTTTAGCAATTTCCTCCGGCGTTCCCGTGGCGATTATCTGGCCGCCTTTATCACCGCCCTCGGGGCCGAGATCAATCACCCAATCGGCGGTTTTGATAACGTGCAGATTGTGCTCGATGACGACGATGGTGTTGTTGCGGTCGCGCAGATGATGAAGCACGCCGAGCAGTTGTTCAATGTCATGGAAATGCAGGCCCGTCGTCGGCTCATCGAGAATATAAAGCGTGTTACCCGTATCGCGGCGAGAAAGTTCGCGAGAAAGTTTAACTCGTTGCGCCTCGCCACCCGACAGGGTTGTCGCGTTTTGTCCGAGCTTGATGTACGAGAGGCCGACATCCATCAGCGTTTGTAGTTTATGCGCGATGGCGGGTACGGCGTCGAAAAAACTGCGCGCATCTTCGACGGTCATCTCCAGAACTTCGTTAATGTTTTTTCCTTTATAACGGACTTCGAGTGTTTCGCGGTTGTAGCGTTTGCCCTTGCACACATCGCAGGCGACGTAAATATCGGGCAGGAAATGCATCTCGACTTTAATTAACCCGTCGCCTTGACAGGCTTCGCAGCGTCCGCCCTTTACATTAAAACTGAAGCGCCCGGGTTTGTAACCGCGCGAGCGCGCTTCTTGTGTGCCGGAAAATAATTCGCGGATAGGAGTGAATAAGCCAGTGTAAGTCGCGGGGTTGGAGCGCGGTGTGCGGCCGATCGGGCTTTGATCTATCTCGACGATTTTATCGAACAGCTCAAGACCGCTGATTGAAATATAAGGCGCCGGATCCTCGCCGCCACCGTGCAGTTCGCGCGTGGCAAGGCGATAAAGGGTATCGTTAATGAGCGTGGATTTGCCCGAACCCGATACGCCGGTGATGCACGTCATCAAGCCTGCGGGAATGTCAATGTCGACATTTTTTAGGTTGTTACCGCTCGCGCCACGTAAATGCAGGCAGCGCGTTTTATCGATGTGTGTGCGTTTATTCGGAACAGCGATTTGCTTGTGGCCGCCGAGATACTGGCCCGTTAATGACGCCGGATTGTCCATGATGTTCTGTGGTGTGCCTTGCGCGACTACGCGCCCGCCGTGCACGCCCGCGCCAGGCCCCATGTCCACGACATGATCGGCAGAAAGTATTGCGTCTTCATCGTGCTCGACGACGATCACCGTATTGCCCAGATCACGTAGATAGGTCAAGGTGTTAAGCAGGCGCTGGTTGTCGCGCTGAT
>JBDSMM010000020.1:0-3928 GCA_039915825.1 Gammaproteobacteria bacterium
GATCGAGTTCACTCTGCGGGAAAACGCCCTTCATCGCCAGAAACTCGCTGTGCGGATTGCCCAGGTGCGCGCTCGCCGCGAGGATTTCCGCGATACCGGCAAAGGCGCGCGCGATCAGTGTATCGAATTTCCGCTCGGGCCGGTACTTTTCCACGCGCGCCTGAACCACCTCCACATTGCCCAGGCCCAGCGTGCCCGCGGCCTGGAGCATGAAGCGCGTCTTCTTGGCATTGGCATCGAGCAGCACAAATTCCAGCTCGGGCCGCGCCAGCGCGAGCGGAATCCCCGGCAACCCGGCGCCGCTACCGATGTCGAGCACGCGCGGGCCCTTGACAAACGGCAGGATCGCAAGGCTATCGAAGATGTGATGGGAAAGCATCTGACGCGGATCGCGCACCGCAGTCAAGTTAAACGCGCGATTCCACTTATCCAGCAGGGCGATGAAATCGAGCAACTTTGCCTGCGTCGCGCTCGACAGTGTAATGCCCATCTCCTCCAGACCAAGGTGCAACAAAGTATCCAGCGGCTGCATAAAGTCTTTCCTAGCTATAGCGTGCAGGCATTTTACGCTGTCCAGCCCTGTAGTGTTTTAAGGCTAATCCAGCGCCACTTCCCATCTGGTTATCTTAACGACACGTTCAGCCAACATGTCGCCATAATCAATAAATAGCGACATATATTGTTGACGTGTCATTAAGGGTGACATACACTACATACGTGTCGCAAAAACCCAGAAAATCAATCATGTCAGTCTGGCATCCTGACGTGCCTTACAACGATCTGCCGGTTCTGCCCCCTGCGGTGGAGTTGGAGACTAAGGTCGTTCTGAAGCACTGCATCACGGCGCGGGCCGCGCTGGCGGAATTGAAACAGGCGGCGGAACTGATCCCGAACCCGAGTGTGCTCATCAACACGCTGCCGCTGCTGGAAGCGCAGGCGAGTTCTGAAATCGAGAATATCATCACGACGGCGGACCGGCTTTTTCAATTCCAGAATGTTGACGAGCATGCTGATCCGGCTACGCGCGAAGCGCTGCGCCATAGCAGTGCGTTGCTGGAAGGCTATCACGCGCTGAAACAGCATCCTCTCAACACCCGCACTGCTGAGCAGGTGTGTAGCCGTATCAAAGGCGTGGAGATGCAGGTGCGGCGCGTGCCGGGCACGGCGCTGGCCAACGACAAAACGGGTAAGGTCATTTATACGCCGCCGGTAGGGGAAGATGCCCTGCGCACCAAGCTCGCCAACTGGGAGCGCTACCTGCACGAGGCGCGTGAGATAGACCCGCTGATCCGTATGGCGGTGGGCCATTATCAGTTTGAAGCGATACATCCCTTCACCGACGGCAATGGCCGCACCGGGCGGGTTTTGAACAGCCTCTATCTGCTTCAAGAAGGATTGCTCACGCTACCGATTCTTTATCTTAGCCGCTACATCATCGCCCACAAGGCGGACTATTACCGGCTGTTGCTGGAGGTTACCCGCGACCAAGCGTGGGAAGCATGGATCATCTACATCCTGAAGGGTGTGGATGATACCTCGCGCTGGACTACGGCCAAGATTGCCGCCATCCGCGCGCTTCAGGCAATGACGGTCGAGCACGTCAGGCACGCTGCACCGAAGATTTACAGCCATGAGCTGGTGGATCTGATTTTCGAACTGCCTTATTGCCGAATTCAGAATGTTGTGGAGAAGAATATCGCGGGTCGGCAGGCGGCGTCGCGCTATCTCAAAAAGTTGGTGGAAATCGGTGTGCTGAACGAAGTTGCTCTGGGTCGCGAGAAAATCTTCATCCATCCGAAACTGATGCAGTTGCTGACGCGCGACGGTACAGAGCTAGCTGCGTATGCATGAAGGTGTATTTTTGGCGTGGCCTGTTCGATGGCGGCGGGGGCTTTGTGTGAAGCGCTGGGTGGCCAGTCCCGTGCATGTCGAAAATGCGGCGGAAATCGGCATGGAGCACAACCTGGGCCTGACCTGCAACCCAGTCGGCGGGCGCGTGCAGATTCCGTGTATCGAACGCAACGCCATGGGTGCGGTAAAAGCCATCAACGCCGCCCGCCTGGCCCTGCGCGGCGACGGCCGTACCGTATCGCTGGACAAAATCATCGCCACCATGCGCCAGACCGGTGCGGACATAAGCAGCAAATACAAGGAAACCTCGCGCGGCGGGTTAGCGGTGAATGTGGTGGAATGCTGGTCCGCGTACGCTAAAGGTAGCGTGTGCTACAGATGCTTATCCGCGCGCACTTTTCAGATGAACCAGCAACAGCGAAATTGCGGCGGGTGTGACGCCGGAAATGCGTGAGGCCTGGCCCAGCGTTGCAGGCTTGTGCGAATTCAGTTTCTGTTGCACTTCCTTGGACAGCCCGCGCACGTTCTGGTAATCGAGATTCAGCGGCAGGCCGGTCTCTTCATTACGGCGCTGCTTTTCTATTTCCTGCGTTTGGCGATCGATGTAGCCGCTGTATTTGGCCTGTATCTCTACCTGTTCTGCCACATGAATATCGGCCACGAGTTCACCGGCACCGGGCAGACTCATCAATGCGACGTAGTTCACCTCGGGGCGGCGCAACAAATCCAGCAAATTATATTCGCGCGTCAATTCCTGACCGAGCACGCGCTGGGCATCCACAGGGGACAGCGTTTCCGGGCGCAGCCAGGTGGTACTCAGGCGTTGCTGTTCGTGGGCTATGGCCTCGCGCTTTTTTTCAAAACTCTCCCAGCGTGCATCGTCAACGAGGCCGAGTTCGCGGCCTTTCGCCGTGAGTCGCAAGTCGGCATTGTCCTCGCGCAATAACAGGCGGTATTCAGCGCGGCTGGTGAACATGCGGTACGGCTCTTGCGTGCCGCGTGTGATGAGGTCGTCGATCAGCACACCGACATAGGCTTGGTCGCGGCGCGGGCACCAGGCTGGCTTGCCCTGCGCCTGTAATGCCGCGTTCATGCCCGCGATCAGACCCTGCGCGGCGGCTTCTTCGTAACCGGTGGTGCCATTGATTTGTCCGGCAAAGAATAGGCCCGCGAGCGGTTTGGTTTCCAGCGAGGGCTGCAAATCGCGTGGATCGAAAAAATCATACTCGATCGCATAGCCGGGGCGCAGGATGTGTGCCTGCTCGAAACCCTTGATTGAGCGCACGAGCTCAAGCTGCACGTCGAACGGCAGGCTCGTGGAAATGCCGTTGGGATACACCTCGTGCGTGGTCAGGCCCTCGGGCTCGATGAAAATCTGGTGCGAGGTTTTATCGGCGAAGCGCATCACCTTGTCTTCGACGGACGGACAATAACGCGGGCCGATGCCTTCGATCACGCCGGTGTACATCGGCGAGCGGTCGAGACCGGCGCGGATGATGTCGTGGGTACGTTCGTTGGTGTGCGTGATGTGGCAGGACACTTGGCGCGGGTGTTCGGCGCGGTTGCCCATGAACGAAAACACCGGCGCGGGATCATCGCCCGGCTGCTCTTGTAGTTGAGAATAATCTATCGTGCGGCCGTCAATGCGCGGCGGCGTACCGGTCTTCAGGCGGTCGATGCGAAACGGCAGTTCACGCAGACGTTGCGCCAACGCATTCGCGGGTGGGTCGCCGGCGCGGCCGCCTTGAAAATTCGATAAGCCGATATGGATGAGCCCGCCCAGAAACGTGCCGACCGTCATCACCACGCACGTTGCGTGAAACCTGAGGCCCATCTGCGTGACGACGCCGGTAACCCGATCGCCTTCCACGATGAGATCATCCACGGACTGCTGAAACAGCCGGAGGTTCGGTTGATTTTCCAGCGCCGTGCGCACCGCTGCCTTGTACAACACACGATCGGCTTGCGCACGCGTGGCGCGTACCGCCGGGCCTTTGCTGGCGTTCAGCGTGCGAAATTGAATGCCGCTTTTATCCGCCGCGCGCGCCATCAGCCCGCCGAGGGCGTCAATCTCTTT
>JBDSMM010000033.1:0-2799 GCA_039915825.1 Gammaproteobacteria bacterium
TCAATTCTGCGGCGTTGCTGCGGGCGCGGGTGCTGCCGGCGTCGGGACGGCCGGCGCGAATTCCACCGTCGGCGGCTTGGATATCGCCGCTTCGTTCTCGACGCTGAAATTGGGCTTGGTGGCGTAACCGAACATCTTGGCGGTCAAGTTGACCGGGAATTGGCGGACCATCGTGTTGTAATCCTGCACCGACTGGATATAGCGATTGCGCGCCACGGCGATGCGGTTCTCGGTGCCTTCGAGTTGCGCCTGCAAATCGCGGAACAAATCACTTGAACGCAGTTGCGGATAATTCTCCGCCACCATCAGCAAGCGCGACAAGGCACTCGTCAATTCGCCCTGCGCCGCCTGAAACTTTGCGAAGGCTTGCTCGTCATTAAGCAGTTCCGGTGTCGCCTGAATGGAGCCGACGCGGGCACGGGCATTGGTCACCTGGGCCAGCACCTCTTTCTCCTGCGCGGCAAAACCTTTCACCGTGTTGACCAGGTTCGGCACGAGGTCGGCGCGGCGTTGATACTGATTTACCACTTCTGACCAGGCAGCTGTGACTTGTTCGTCGCCCGACACCAGGGTGTTATAACCGCAGCCACTTAGTAACGAGCTGAAAAATAACACAACGATCAATAGGCTGTTGCGCATGTTGTTGTTCTCCTGAATGTGCGTTTCTGTAAGGTATGACTCGTGCGTTAACAAAAGGTGCAAAAAGGGAGGACGACCTGGTCCGTGATTGTAACTATGACTAACATAAAGCCAAATACGCTCGATCACAAGGGCAGCAGTAATCGGTAGAAAATCTCTACAGCCTCCCGCGCATGTCCTGCAAACCGAACCCTAATAAAGGCATATCGATGTTGCGGGTTAACGCCATGACCTTGAATAATTCGCCCATCTCACTCGGCATGGTCAGGGTTTTTATCTGTTGGGCAAATTTCAGACGGTGCGCTAGATTGTCCACATCCAAGGCTTTCAGCATGTCGCCAAGGCCGCAGCCTAGCAGGAATGAGGCCTGCGTCGTGTATCCAGCCACCGTTAAACCACCCTCGACCCCCGCTTCTGCGACAGCCGTAAAATCAACGTGCGTCGTGATGTCCTGCAGTCCGGTCAGAACCAGGGGATCGGCATGAGCGCGATGGCGAGAGTGACACATCAGCGTGCCGGTCGAGCGTTCCGGGTGGTAAAATTCGCGGCGCGGAAATCCATAATCGATAACCAATAAAAGACCTGCCTCCAGCAAGCTCGCAACACTGCCCAGCCAGCAATCTGCAGCGAGATTGATCTCGGATTCATAACCGGACGGAAAGCCAGCGTCGTAAGAATCGCCAAGCTCCCTTTCAATGGCCTCAATGCGCTGTTTCAACCACGGGCTACTCACTGCGCCACGGCGCCAAACGAATTTACTATCTTCCCAGCCCACATAAAGTTCGCCTGCGCCTTGTTCGCCTACATAAAAGCGATGCACAGGCATGGCATCCAGTAACTCATTTGCCAGCACCACACCACGCCAGCCGGCTGGAGGTAAAGCATCGAGCCAGATCACCCGTTGCGACAAGTCGGGAATCTCGTGTTTAATTGTGTTGTATTGGCGTTCGCGCAATTCGGCGCTAAGCTCGAGAATAAAATAGTGCGCGGGCAGTGATTGCAGTACGTCGAGCTCACGTAGAATATCGCAGGCCATGATGCCGGAGCCGGCACCGATTTCCAGTATGTCTGCTGAACCCAGCTCGCGCAAAACCTGCTGACATTGGCGTGCAATACAGCGTGCGAACAGTGGGGAAATTTCCGGGGCGGTGACAAAGTCACCCTGCACACCGAACTTGCGTGCACCCGCGCTGTAATAACCGAGGCCCGGCGCATACAAGGCGAGCTCCATGTAGCGCGCAAAGCTGATCTGTCCGCCGTGGAAAATTATTTCCTCCCGGATCACCGCCTGCAAACGCTCGCTGTGCGCGGTGGCGCTGGCATCAGGAGCGGGCAATTCACGTACGGATAGAGTCAGCTTCATAAACGGTATTTTGCATAACGATGTTTTAGGTTTAGGCTGTGAGGCTAACACAGGGGGTTTATCATGCAGGATAATACAGAAGCCTTGGTCGGCAAAGTAGTGCTCATTACCGGTGCCGCGCAACGCATGGGGGCAATGATTGCCGAGATATTGCACGCGCAGGGCATGAACCTCGTAGTGCACTATCGCAATTCCAAACAGGCCGCCCATGCCTTGCAGGAAAAGCTCAATGCCGCGCGTCCGAATTCCGTCGCGCTAGTACAAGCAGACCTGCTCGATACCGCGAAGATCGTGAGCCTCGTGCACGAAGCCATCAACACCTGGGGCAGGCTCGACGCGGTAATCAACAATGCCTCCAGTTTTTATCCAACCCCTGTCGGCTCGGTTACTGAGGCGCAGTGGGACGATCTTATGGGAAGCAATTTGAAAGCGCCGTTTTTTGTTGCCCAAGCTGCCGCGCGCGCACTCGCAAAACAACAGGGCTGCATTATTAATCTGGTCGACATTCATGCTGATCGTCCGCTTAAATCTTATCCCGTCTACAGCGCCGCCAAGGCCGGGCTAATAATGCTCACCAAGGCTCTCGCGCGCGAACTCGGCCCGGAGGTGCGTGTGAACGCTGTGGCCCCCGGCGCGATCATCTGGCCGGAGAACATGGACGAAGTCACCCAGCAACGCATCATCTCGCGCGTCATATTAAAGCGGCAAGGTCATCCGCGCGATGTTGCAAACGCAGTATTATTTCTGATCCGCGACGCGGACTATATCACCGGACAGGTCATCGCCGTGGACGGCGG
>JBDSMM010000018.1:0-7948 GCA_039915825.1 Gammaproteobacteria bacterium
CCCTGCAATTGCAGGAAGTCGTAATGTTCCAGGGCACGGGTGATGGCCGCGCGCTCCGATTCCACGGTGAAGAAGAAGTCCGCCACCGAATCCGACGTGGTGTACTTCAGGCGATTTTGCAGCCAGGTGTTGACCAGATTATGGATGCCTTCCCAGTGTTGCGGGCCCAGCACTTCCATGCGGTGGTTCGGATGGATGCGACGGAACTGATTTATTTCACCACGCTTGGTCTTGTAAGCATTGCCCTTCAGATCGATAAGGTCTTCGGTGTGATAGATATAATCGGGCAGGCTACGCTCAACGAGCCACTGCTCGGAGCTCACGGCCGGAAACACAGTCTCGTCAGAATTGAGATTCATTACATCGAGAAAATCGCGGTATACATATTCCACCTTGCCGACGTACGGTGTGGTGTTGTAAGCGTCCATGATCTCGAAGCAGGATTGTAGCGCACGGTGCTGGTTTGCAGAGTAACCGAGCGGGGGCAGCAGCATGGTCAGGTCATCACCATTAAGAGTGAACAGGCAAAAGCAATCTTCGATAACCTGGTAGAAGCCACTCATCCGCGAAAGCCAGATGACATTATTGGCAAAGGTATAATCCGACAGCGGTGCCTGGATGCGGCGAATGTATTCTTCGAACAACGGTTTTACGTCGATAGTAAGTGGATACAGCCGCTGGCCTTCGATGGCGAGGTAGCTGGCGGGAAAACTTTTGTTGACGTGAAGGGAGAGGAAACTATCGTTGACGGCTGGCGCGTCACTCGGAGTGGAAGTTTGAGTTAGTAAACGACTACCGGGAGGTTCGTTGGTTTGACTAAGCATATTTTTTGTCCTCTTGTTTCATAGTTAAGATTGATAATGTCGTTGCCGCTTAACAGGCTATGACAACACGCTGCACATATAGTTGAGTTGCGCGTACTAAAACAAAATGACAAGCCCATGTCAATCATTAATGCGATAAAAAATGGGGTGTGTCAACGGGGGCGGAAGGGGTGGTTTAAAGTAGCGGTGTTGAATGAGGGGGTTAATGCGGCCGGGCAGGCCACCCACTCGTTGTCAGACTGCTGGTTTATGCTTACGGAAAAATTTTCGGGCCGGTTTGACGTTCTTTTCGAGGAACTCTATAACCAACGCTGCGATATCTTTTCCCGAGGCGTCTTCAATGCCTTCCAGACCCGGTGAGGAATTTACCTCTACGACGACCGGGCCTCGTTCTGCCCGCAAGATATCCACGCCCGCAATGTTGAGCCCCATGATGCGCGCCGCGCGCAATGCGATGGCGTCTTCTTCTGCTGTAATCTCGATCAGGCTCGCCTTGCCGCCGCGATGTAGGTTAGAGCGGAACTCGCCTTCTTGGCCTTGACGCAACATGCTGGCGACCACCTTGCCGCCGATCACAAGGCAGCGTATATCGGCGCCGCGCGCTTCTTTCACGAACTCCTGCACCAAGATGTTGGCCTTCAGGCCCATGAAGGCCTCGACTACACTTTCGGCGGCCCGCCGGGTGTCGGCTAGTACAACTCCCAGACCTTGGCTACCTTCGAGCAATTTCACAATCAGCGGTGCACCACCGACCATGCCGATTAGATCCTGTGCATCCTCAGCGGCGTGGGCAAAGCCGGTCACCGGTAGCCCGATACCGCTGCAGGTGAGGCGTTGTAGCGAACCTAATTTATCGCGGGAGCGGTTGATGGCATTCGAAGTATTAGCCGGGAATACGCCGGCCATTTCGAATTGACGCAGCACCGCCGTGCCATAAAAAGTGATGGAGGCACCGATGCGCGGGATAACGGCGTGATAGCCAACCAGATCTTCGCCCTTGTAATGAATGGCGGGGCGGTCGGAGTTGATGCAGATGTAACAGCGCAGGGTATCGAACACACGCGCCTCATGACCGCGTTGGGTGGCAGCCTCGACCAATCGACGGGTGGAATACAGCTTTGCATTACGTGAAAGTATAGCAATGTTCATTATCCAATTCCTTATGGTGTTTGGGGCTGATCCTTAGCTCCGCTTGCCTTTGCTCTGTTGCGCCGTTAATTTTGTGCCGGGTTTTTTACCGGCTGCTCGTGGCACGGCAGCGACTGTTTTTAACAGATACGATGCCTCAGGATCAATCAGCAAGCGTCCCTGCAAGGCGGTGCGTCCCATGAGCATGCGGAAGGTCATGGAACTGCGATTCGTCAGGGTTATTTCAATGGGCCACGAGCGTTTACCCACTTGCACCGGAGTACGGATTACCAGACGCCGCTCGCGGTGCCCTGTCGAATTGCTGACCCAGCGCTCGTCCACCACATCGGCGACGCAGACGACGGTTTTGTCCTTGCAATCCTGCAACGGATGCACACTAAAGCGTACACGCAAGCGGCCGTCCTCTTCAAATTGTTCCAGTTTAAACGCATGCAATGCCGAGTTGCGCGCACCGGTGTCAATCTTGGCCTTGATTGCAACGATGCCAAGCTCTGGCAAGGCCACCCATTCGCGCCAGCCAACCCAGGGTTTAGTTTTTACGGCCATTGAATAGAATCATCCTGATTCGCACTCGACACTGAATAGCATCTATAAGAACACGCGGAACATGGGCGGCGAATTACTATATTGCAACTTGCATGATAATACAGCTAGCGACTTGTTAAGTCAGACCGTATATATCAAAGGTACACATCAATGCAGGCATCGCAACGATCCACTTATGTTACGGATTATTCAATCGTTACCTTTTCCATAGTTATCGGCGACAGTGGCTTATCGTTACTATCCTTTGCAGTATTTGCAATTATATCGACTATATCCTGACCTTCCGTTACGCGTCCGAAAATACTGTAGGCAGGTGGCAGGCCATAGTCGGCGTGCATGATAAAAAATTGCGAGCCGTTGGTATTGGGGCCGGCGTTGGCCATGGCCACGGTGCCGGACTTGTAGCCGCGTTGGTAAACCTCTGATGTCTTGTTAATCTCATCGGCAAAGCGTCCGCCCCAGGCCGACTCGCCGCCGCGCCCGGTGCCCGTCGGGTCGCCGCCCTGAATCATGAAACCCTTGATAACGCGGTGGAAAATTACACCATCGTAATAGCCGCGCTGTGCCAGCGTAATGAAATTTTCCGTAGTCTTCGGCGCCTCGTCTTCGAGCAGTTCGAAGCGGATGGGGCCCTTGTTGGTTTGAATTAGGGCAGTGCGATTGGCCATAATAAATAATGTCTCCTTGTTATGGGAAATGAAGTGCGTGAATCATGACGGGGTTACAGAGTAACTGATCAAGTGTAACATGCAGAACGTGTAATCAAGAGTACGCAGGCGGCGGCTCGCATGAATGACGTATTAGTGGGGACTTTATTCACAATTTCATAAAGGGGAATGCCATGAATCTTGTCGAACGCGTAAAAAACATTCTGCTCCAACCCAAACAGGAATGGCCGGTCATTGCCGGCGAGAACACAGCGACAGCAGATCTGTATAAGAGCTACATCGCGCCGCTGGCTGCTATCCCGGCGCTTGCCGGATTTGTGGGTTTGTCGCTGGTCGGCATCAGTCTGGCGTTTTTGGGTGGCACCTATCGGGTTCCGATCGGCTCCGGGCTAGCTTACGCCATTATTAATTTCCTGCTCACCCTGGGTGCCGTTTACGTGCTGGCGCTGATCATAAATGCCATGGCGCCCAATTTCGGTGGCGAAAAGAATATGCAACAGGCACTCAAGCTGGTGGCTTACTCCAGCACTGCTTCGTGGCTGGCAGGAATTTTTGCCATCGTTCCGCAACTCTCCATTCTCAGCCTGCTCGGCCTGTACAGTTTATATCTGCTTTATCTCGGCCTGCCGGTACTGATGAAATGTCCGGCGGATAAAGCGATGGGTTACACCATCATGCTGGTCATCTGCGCTATCGGAATTTTTCTGGTGGTCGGTTTTATCAGCAGCGCATTTATTACTTATCCCGCGCCCAACTTCACCGGCGTGCAGTAAGCTTGTCGTATGAACAAGAGAGGCGGACTTGATATTGCTAATAATGAGCGCATCTAGCTCGCCTGCGTGTTGCCGTTTTACCTCTTTTCTGCTGCTTCGGTTTCAGCCTCTCGCGCTTCATCGCGGGCTTCAATAATGGCCTGCTTAAGTTCATCGATCTCGTCTTCGGCACGGTCTTCAACTGACACGACCTCGTTTCTTGCCCCTTCGATTGCCCGGATCAATTCATCCAGCTTTAAATGCGTCGCCCTTTCTGCGATGTTCTGCGAATGCTGGAGGAAAAAAACCATCAGAAATGTCAGGATGACGACAATCGACTCGACGGTCCATTTTTCGGTGTAGCCAAAATATTGGCCACCGGCGACAATTAATAATAGGGCCGCCAGCAATGCCCATAATGACCCCAATACGCGGGATACCTTAAGCGCGAATTTATGGAATAGATGATTCATAACGATTACCTTCTTCTGTTGAATATTCAAGTCAGCCATGAGGTACGCCTATCCCGGTCATGTTCATAGATGAATAGCCATCACTTTACCAATATCCTGAAGCAAAGGAACTTACTGTAGATCACTTGTACTATTTACTCAGCAGTCAGAAAGTAAGGCTACACGCCATACTTTCTGACAAATCCTGAACTGAAAACTCCTATAATGAGTAAATCAGTAACTTCGTTGTGAAGTTTGTAAAAGAATTTAGTTATGTTTTCAAATCACGGTTGCACTATCAGATACAGGTTGTCTGTTACTGACCGGGTAAACGTGTACCACGGCGCCGCCAAAGGTGCGGACATGCTCACGTAAGGCCTGCTCAACCGCCTCTGTAATGGCATGGGCCGCGCTCACTGGAAGATCCGCATCGACGCCGATTGCCAAGTCGACAAATATTTTATGGCCGACCCAGCGGGCGCGCACTTCCTTGACATCGCGCACGCCTTCTACATGCATCGAGGCATGCTCGATCTCGTCCATGATCTGCGGCTCAATGCCATCGATCAAGCGCACCCAAATCGATTTGGCCGTGTCCTTGACGATGAATAGAATGGCAATGGTAATAGCAATACCGACAAGCGGATCGAGTATCGGAAATCCCGCCCAGACTCCAATGACGCCGATCAATACCGCGAGACTGGTGAAGCCGTCCACGCGCGAGTGATTTCCATCGGCAATGAGTGCTGCCGAACCAATTTCCTTGCCCACACGAATACGAAATATCGCCACCGCCTCGTTACCGATAAAGCCGATAATCGCCGCAGCTGTTACCCAACCTAAATACTCCACGGGTTGCGGGTCAATAATTTTGACAACAGATTGATAGGCGGCGACACAGGCTGAAAAGAAAATTACTAGCACGATTACAACGCCTGCCACATCCTCCGTTTTACCATAACCGTAAGTGAAACGTCGGCTTGCACCGCGCTTCGCAAGCGCAAAGGCAATCCACAAAGGAATACTCGTCGCCGCGTCGGCAAAATTGTGTATGGTATCCGCAAGCAGCGCTACCGACCCGGAAAAGAATACGATGACAACCTGGAATAGCGCCGTCAACCCCAGTCCGATCATGGATATCTTAAGCGCCCAGATGCCGCGCTCGTTGGATTCCATGGCATTGTCGATCTTGTCGGCCACGCTGTGCGAGTGGCCACCGTAAAGATTTTTTAACCAGCCCAATAGATCAGCGCCATGTTTAGCGTGGACATGATCGTCATGGGCAACGTGTCTACCGTGGTAGGCATGTTCGCTGATATGTGGCGCGACGGCAGGCTTGTGGCTTGTAACCTTGCGGCCATGATCCGGCCTATCGTTGTCATGAGGGTCTTCGCTTTCGCCGTGAGTATGCTTTGCCATAATATTTTCCGTCAGTGGGTTTATATCGTAAAGAATCACTGCATATTGTAGTGTGTAAGCAAGGTTATTTAATGAGGATCGCCTTCCAGTGGCCATAACTCATGCGCATCTACCAATAGACGATAGCGCGCTTCGTTAGCGTTGAGTTGCGCCAGACTGGCGGCAAGGCGTGCCTCGGTCGCCTGACGGCGGGCAATTAATACATTGGATAAATCGGCCTCACCCAGACTGTAGGCACGTGCAATCAGTTCGGCATTCTTTTCCATGAAATCGGCTGCTGCGCGCGCGCTTTCCTGGCTGCGATAACTGGATTGCGCACTGGCAAAGGTGCTGGCGATATCCGCATTGAGAAGGCGCAATACCTTCGCTTCTTGCTGATTTGCTATTTCGGCCTCGGCTCCCGCCTCGCGCGCACTCGCCGCCCGCGCCTTTCCGGAAAGCGGTATTGAAAGATAGAGTCCGGCAATCTGCTCATCACCGCCAACCTCCGATGCGTAGCGCACACCCACTGTCGGATCGGGCTGTGTATTCCTGTCGGCGTGCGCGGCCTGAAGTTGTGCGCGCCTGGATTGCGCACGCGCCAAACCCAGTTCGTCATTGTTCGCCAAGATTCGTACACGCCATTCGTCCAGCGTTTGCGATAGTGGTTCGGGCGCTGTCAGTGCCGGTTGGTAGGGAAGCTGAATACCGCTAAAACGTTGCGTGACATCAATTGCCGCACTCTGTTCGCGAAGCGTGGCCTGCTGAAGCGCATACTCAGCCTGGGCCAGCGCAGCCTTGGCCAGCGATGATTCCAGCCGTGGCGCGTCACCGCCTTGTACGCGCCTATCTACAATGCGCAACTGTTCTTTAAGGGTAGCCACCTGCGCCTGTGCCTGGCTTATCTCGGCATTTGCCCGCATCCAGGTAAACCACAAGCGCAGCAGTTCACGCTTGGCCTCGTGCAAGGTGTCGGCATAGGCCAGTTGCGCCTGACTCACGCCTTGCGCACCTAGCTCTTTATCCAGCCTGGCCTTGCCGGGCAGACGGAAGGTGCGCTCCAGGCCAATATCCCATTCGCCGAAATCACCCCTGCCGTCGATGTTGCGCCGCGCCGCGCCAAGCCGGACATTGGGTTCATAGGGTCCAGCCTCTAATCCGCTCTGCCTGGCCTCGCTCACCTCGATGCCGGTCCGCGCCACCTGTACCTCGGGGTTGTTGGTCAATGCCTCCACGACCCTTTCAAGTGGCGGCAAGTCGGGAAATTCAACCGGTGTTCCGGCTTGAACCTCGAGTACACCACTTGCTGTTACTGCCAGCGCCATTTTAATCCATAGTTTCATGCAAAGCTCCCAAACTCACTAATAGGGGTGATCCAGTAAACAATGTCGGTATGCGGCAGGGCGCCTCTTAAATCATTGATCAAGGTCTGGGCCGAGGCGCGTTGCAACAGGATATTCATTTGTACACGCCGGGCGCGGCCACGCACTCGCTCCGCGATATTCTGATAGTCGATATGGGAGCCGTGGCCCTCCACAAGGCTGGTGGTAAACTCGCCGGCCAGCGCCTCATGCTCCAGCAGAAAATCCACCAGGTTTTCTTCCAGCGCCTTGGGAAATACCAGGGTTAAACAGCAATCAGGTGAGTTCATGGAATCTGCTCCGCCAATGTAAGAGGTTGCGTACGGGTTCGTTTTACCGGTCCGCGCGGTACCCCGAAGCGCCGATACAGGATAGGCAGTAAAATGAGCGTGAGTAGCGTCGCGCTTACCAGCCCGCCGATCACCACGATGGCTAGCGGCTTCTGGATTTCCGAGCCGGGGCCGCTGGCAAACAGCAGCGGCACCAGGCCAAAGGCGGCGATACTCGCGGTCATCAGCACCGGTCGCAGTCGTCGTTTTGCGCCTTCGATAACCAGTTCGGCGAGCGGCCTGCCTTCCGCGTGTAATTGATTGAAGTAGCTCACCATCACCACACCGTTCAACACCGCGATGCCGAGCAGCGCGATGAAGCCCACGGAAGCGGGAACGGATAGATATTCCCCGGACAGCCACAACGCGCATACGCCACCTACCATCGCAAACGGGATATTGGACAACACCAGTAGCGCTTGGCGTACCGAGCCGAAGGTGGCGAACAGTAGTAGAAAGATCAGGCCCA
>JBDSMM010000110.1:0-2791 GCA_039915825.1 Gammaproteobacteria bacterium
CGACGTAAACCGGTGCAAAGCGCGCATTGGGGCAGGCCAGCGGAAAGAACAGTGGGCTGAGTTTCAGCAATGTTGCGAAGCGATTAAAAAAACTGTCGCCGGGCCCGAAAATAACCGACGGACGGAAGCTCGTGACGCGCAGGCCCTGCATGCTGTGCAGTAAATCTTCCCCTGCACCCTTGCTACGTAAGTAATGGCTGCTGCCCTTGTCGGCATCCGCATTGAGCGCACTCATGTGCAGCACGCGTGTTACTCCCGAGGCGAGACAGGCTTGTAGAATCTTGCGCGGCAGTTCAACGTGCGCACGCCTAAACCCGCTGCCGTTGCTGCCTTTTTCATTCAAGATGCCAACCAGGTTAATCACGGCGTCGCAACCCATGAACTGTCTGGTCAATACCTGCTCATCTTGAATATCGGCCTCGACCAGGTCAACATTAGGCAGCACCAACAAGTCGCGATTACGTTCGCGGCGGCGCGTCAATATGCGCAGCCGGTAGCCGCTTTCGGTCAACTGTCGAATCAGGTGATGCCCGACAAAGCCGGTACCGCCGAGGAGGCAGACGGTGGTTGTTTTCATTGTGAATTCCTGCTAAGACGTGCTTATGTCTGGCACATTAGAACTTTATGTTCACAGTTACTATTCATCAACCGGGTTGACGTCCGGCATGCGTTTGCTCAAGGATACAATGTCGCGGCCCAGCTGGTGGCTGAAAATGGTGGTGAATGCCATTACCTGCTGAATATAATTTCGCGTTTCGGTGAAGGGCACATTTTCCACCCACACGTCAGCCGGCATTTTGTCGTAAATGGGTAGCCACTGTCTGACGCGCGACGGGCCTGCGTTATAAGAGGCCGTAGCTAACATCTCATGTCCATTATTCGTATTCAGAACCTGTCGTAAGTAGGCGGCACCCAACTGAATATTTTTGTCCACGTTAAGCAATTCGCTGATGTCTCTGAGCGGCGACTTGATTAATTTCGCCGTGCTCTTGCCGGTGGCGGGCATCAATTGCATCAGGCCCATTGCACCCGCGCTGGAGCGGGCGTCGGGGCTGAACGCACTCTCCTGACGAATCACGCCATAGACCCACGCCGGGTCGAGTTCATTTTGTTTTGCACTAGTAAGCACCTGCGAGCGAAACAAGGTGGGAAAACGCAGTTCCAGATCATCGCGGTGATTGGCCTTGGCGCTCGTGAAAATTGCCCGGCTATGCCAGCCCCAACGGTTTGCCAGTACGGCGGCAAGTTCCAGTTCGCGCTGGTTGAGCGATGGCAACGTAAATTCCCACTCGCGGTAAGCTTCGGGCAGCATGCCCAATTGGTCAAGTTCATGCACACGAACGAGACTTGGGCGCGCGGCCAGCCTCGCTATCTCTTCCCTGCTGAATTCGATAGGGGAGGATTTGATCTCGTATTTTCTATCCAGTCTGTCGTTGGCCATAAAGCCATAATAGGTACGCTCCTTGGCAAGCTCCGTGTAGATTTGTTCGGCCTGTGCTTTATTAGTCATGGATGTAGATGAAGTGAATCCGGGTGGAGTATCCGTCTCATTGGATTTTAGCTGGTCTAGTGCGCGCGCCTGCCAATAGCGCCAGTCTCCTTTTTTGCGTTCGTCGCCTTCTAGCGCTTCGACCCAGGTTAGCACCGCTGGCCAATCCTGTTGGGCCACGGCGGCGCGCACGCGCCACTCGCGCAATGTGCTATCGACCTGGCCAGGATCAACCGCGGCCAGCAATTTCAGTGCATCGGGTTTGCGTTGCAATGCCGCACCCATGGCGATGTCACGCTCGGTGGCGTCAATTTCATCGGGAGCGAATGAATATTTGAGCTTAACCCTGTCCCATTCACCCGCCGCAACCGAGGCATCATTGCGTGCCAGCCGTTTAATGCCGTGGCGCACAATATCCCGTGCCTCGGACACATCGCTGCTGTAGTCCGGGTGGTCAATCATCCGCTCTGGATCATCGTGCATGCGCTGCCAGCGCGCCACCCAGACTTTACCAGGGGTGTCCAGGTCTTTGGCAAGCGTGCTGGCCAGGCTGGACTGGCGATTATCCATGGCAAGACGGATGCGCTGCCAAATCAAATCTTTTGTCAACGGCGCCTGGGCGCTCCACAGTTTCACCACGCTGTCACACTCTGCGGGCAATGGTTTACCCACCAGCCACAGTGACTGCACCTCATCAAGCCAGTCCTGCGGCACGGATTGTGTTCCCAGGGTGCGATAACGCGCCTCCAGGGCATAACATTGGGCAACCGTGCCTTGCCCGTCTTGATACGATTTCAGCAAGGCTTCCCAACGACCTTCGCCCGCCAACTGTTTGATCCAGTCAGCGCGCAGGCGTGCACTGATGGACGAATCGGCGTAGCGTTGCAGAAATTCTTCAACCTCACTATCGGATACGCTATCAAGCCGCGTGCGCAAATAGTCGTACTGCAAATAGCCGACCAGCGGATAGTCTTGTAACGTCTCGACAAGGGTTCGATAGCGTTGCAGATCGCCCGCCCTCAGTGCGTTGCCCGCCTCCCAAAATGCCAGGCGCTCGCCGGTATAGTCAGAGAAAACTTCCCGCTGTGCGGTGTCGGTAGCGGAAGTTACCGGCTGATCGGCCACGAACACGCTGCCCAGCGCTAAGGCGAAGGGGTATGCGGCGGCACACAAGACGCAGAAGGACAGCCAGCGATAAAATTTCATAACAGTATAATAGACCCTTTAATTACAGTTCTCTTCCCAATACAGGGGGATGTAAGGCAGAGCCGTGATGCTTCAGGCACTTAGGAAATTATTATA
>JBDSMM010000114.1:0-2540 GCA_039915825.1 Gammaproteobacteria bacterium
AATGTCCTCGGTATTCTGCACATGCGCCGCGCGGCAAGCCTCATCGCCCGCGAGGACTTCAATAAAGACACTATTCTTGAGATCATGCACGACCCCTATTTTGTTCCGGAAGGCACGCCGCTCAACACGCAACTGCTGAATTTCCAGCGGCAGAAGCAACGCATCGCGCTGGTGGTTGATGAGTATGGCGACATTCAGGGCCTGGTCACACTGGAGGATATACTGGAAGAAATCGTGGGTGAGTTTACCTCTGACCCGGCCAATAACATTCGCGATGTTTACCCACAGGATGACGGCAGCTACCTTGTTGATGGCAGCGCTACGATTCGCGATCTTAACCGCACAATGCACTGGAATCTGCCAACCGATGGCCCCAAAACGCTCAATGGACTTATCATGGAATATCTGGAGACCATCCCCGAGCCTGGCATTAGTCTAAAATTGGCGGGCTATCCGATCGAGATTATTCAAACCACGGCCAATGCGGTAAAAATGGCGAAGATCAGTCCGGCCGTAGCCGAGAAAAAAGGCGAAGAACGGCAATTGTAACGGGCACCGTTACCCAGCGGCATTTTCCTGACTGCTGGCAACGACGACGGCAACGGGGAATGCTCAGCGAACCATCACCTGCAAATTATCTCGGAGAAAGTGGAATGACCAACGAACCCATGCAAATCCCGCAGGCCCCGGACACAATCCAGCCACTCCCGGAACATCCGCAATCGGAAATCCGCATCACAAACGTTGTGTATGCCTTGCAAGCGGCCAGTTTTCTCGTCGGATTCACCTTGATCATCGCGGTCATTATTAACTATGTTAAGTTAGACGATGTTAAGGGAACGTGGCTGGAGTCCCACTTTCGCTGGCAGATACGCACGTTCTGGTACAGCCTGCTCTGGTCGATACTGGGCATCATTACCTTCGTTATCATCATTGGTTATTACATTCTTATCGCTGATGCCATCTGGATTATCTACCGTATCGCAAAAGGCTGGCTACGACTCATCGACAAGAAGCCGATGTATGCTTGAAGCGAGGGTTTACTGCGTTGCCTAAAAAGTTCCCATCAAGTTCCCATCAATGCCAAAACTAAAATTACATTGGCAAATTTTTATCGCATTGCTCCTGGCGGTAATCGTCGGCTCGCTGACCAATAAAAACTCCGTCTTTTTCGGCATTAACCTGTACGCGCTGTACGATCTCATCGGCACCCTGTTTTTGAACGCGCTCAAAATGCTCGTGGTCCCGCTGATTGCCTCTGCGCTGGTCAGAGCTATGGCGTCCATAGGCACCGGTGCCGCGCTGGGCCGGCTGGGCAAAAAGGCAGTGGCTTACTATTTGACGACCACGCTGCTCGCAGTGCTCGTCGGCTTGACAGTGGTGAACCTGACAACGCCGGGGCTTATCGATGGTCGACCGGCGAAGGATGCTATCGGACTCAGTCAAGATACTGCAAGCGTGAACGAGAGCGTGGGAGATAAAAGCAGCGCGGATCTGGCGCAAATATTTATACGCATGGTGCCCAGCAATATTGTCGCCAGTGCCGCTAACACCGAGATGCTCGCGCTGATCTTTTTCTTCTTGCTGTTCGGCTTCTTCATGACCAAGGTGCCGGGGCGCAACGGGGAGATTCTGTTGGGCTTCTGGAGCGGCGTATTCGAAGTGATGATGCTGATCACCCACTGGGTGATGAAGTTTTCGCCCATCGGCGTGTTTGCCCTGGTCGCCAAGGTGGTGGTAACCACGGGGCTGGCCGCATTGCAGCCGCTGCTGGTCTTCTTCTTTACCGTGCTGGCCGGACTCGCTATCCATTTTTTTCTGGTGCTGCCGGGCCTAATATTTTTTATCGGTGGCATCAACCCCATTCCGCATTACCGGGCCATGGCCCCCGCCCTGCTCAACGCCTTCTCTACCGCATCGTCCGCCGCCACCCTGCCATTGACCTTACAGTGCGTGGAGAAAAACGCCGGGGTTTCCAATCGCGTCAGTAGTTTCGTGGTGCCGCTCGGGGCTTCCATCAATATGGACGGCACCGCGCTTTACGAGTGCGTGGCGGTCATGTTCATAGCTCAGGCCTATGGGCTTGAATTAGGCATCGGCGTGCAGTTCACTATCGTTCTGTTAGCCTTGTTAACCTCTATCGGCGTGGCCGGCATCCCGGCGGCCAGCCTGGTCGCCATCGTCATCATCCTCGGCGCTGTGGGCCTGCCCGCCGAGGGCATCGGCCTGATTCTTGCTGTGGATCGTTTGCTCGACATGTGTCGCACCACGGTAAATGTATTTAGCGATAGCTGCGGCGCAGTGGTGATCGGACGTCTGGAGGGTGAAACCGGAATTCTGAGTGACACCAGACGCAGGGCTGATTAATCTTGTCCACGTGCTCACTCAAATTGCTTACGTTTAAGGAGAACTGACCACATGATTTTTGAAACCGTCACTATTATCCTTGGCTTATTCGGAGTCATGCTGTTATTCGCCGGATTACGGCGCCTGTGGCGGGGCCGACTTGTTTCCGGCAGCCTGCAGGGCATCGGCGGCGT
>JBDSMM010000119.1:0-4114 GCA_039915825.1 Gammaproteobacteria bacterium
CATGCGCGGGCGGTAGCGCGCGCGGTGGAACGCGCCAAAGCAGCCGGTGCCAAACGAGCTGTTATGCTACCGGTCAGTGTTCCGTCTCACTGCGCGCTGATGCAGCCTGCGGCGCTGGGATTTACACAGCATTTGCATAAAACGCCCTTCAGATCGCCTTCCATTCCGGTTATCAACAATGTCGACGTGGCGATCTACAATGAACCCGAGATGATTCGTGATGCCCTCGCGCGGCAGCTTTACTGTCCCGTGCACTGGTCGGCAGTGGTTCGCAAAATGGCATCCATGCGCATCACCACGTTAATTGAATGCGGGCCGGGGAAGGTGCTGACGGGGCTTAATAAGCGCATTGATCCGGCGCTGGAAAGCTACTCGTTGCATAACGCGCCCGGCCTGGAACAGGCGTTGGCGGACGCCGCCGTAAATAACTCCTTTAAGGAATTAAATCATGCTACTGAGTAACGAAATTGCACTGGTGACAGGGGCCAGCCGGGGAATCGGTCTGGCTATCGCTATAGAACTGGGGCGGCAGGGGGCAATAGTTGCGGGTACCTCAACCTCAGATAAAGGTGTAGAAATAATAAATAACATGATGAAAAATAACAATATATCAGGATCAGGGTATGTGCTCAATGTGAATGATCAAGCCTCTATCGATGACACTCTTAAATCGGTAGAAAGTACCTACGGTTCACCCACCATTCTGGTAAACAATGCCGGCGTGACCCGCGATAACCTGCTCATGCGCATGAAGGACGATGAGTGGAATGACATCATAGAGACCAATTTAAGCTCGGTGTACCGCTTAACTAAAGCGTGCGTAAGGGGTATGATGCAGGCGCGTCGTGGACGCATCATCAGCATAAGCTCCGTGGTCGGCGTCATGGGCAACGCCGGACAGACCAATTACGCTGCGGCCAAGGCCGGTATCATAGGTTTTACCAAGTCCCTGGCGCGTGAAATTGGCTCGCGCGGCATTACCGTGAATGCGGTTGCCCCCGGCTTTATTGACACGGACATGACCAAGGCACTGAGTGATCAACACCGAATAGCCCTGCTGGAAAAGATACCGCTCAACCGTTTGGGGCAAATGGAAGAGGTAGCGGCGGCCGTAGCCTTTTTGGCCTCTCCCGCAGCGTCTTATATAACCGGTGAGACCTTGCACGTGAATGGTGGCATGTTCATGTCCTAGCAAAAAACAGAATCTTAACGCCTTGAGCTGTAATAATTAAGTAGCAATAGACAGGGATCAGTCGATTTTGAACACCAGGGTCTTTATTCTAGCTTCACCCGTAACTTTCCCATAAAATACCCGCACAATTTGGTTTACTAAAGTAGGGAGGATGTACTTGTCATGAGCAATGTCGAAGAGCGCGTCAAGAAAATAGTTGTAGAGCAACTTGGGGTCAAAGAGGAAGAGGTGAGCAACGAATCTTCATTCGTGGATGATCTTGGCGCTGATTCACTCGACACGGTGGAGCTGGTAATGGCTCTCGAAGAAGAATTCGAATGCGAAATTCCCGACGAGTCTGCCGAAAAAATCACTACCGTGCAGCAAGCCATCGACTACATCAACACGCATCAGGGATAATGCCCGTCCAAGTCACCGACATATTTTTTAACACCAAGGCCGCCCATGACTCACCGGTGCGGCCTTTATTTTTTGCTTGTTCTTAGGAATGGCCGTGGCAGAAAAAAGACGCGTTGTTATCACCGGGCTGGGCATGGTATCGCCTGTGGGCCTCACCGTGCAGGAATCATGGACCAATATCCTGGCTGGCAATAGTGGCATCGGACCGATTACTCATTTCGATACCGCCGATTTCAGCACGCGCTTTGGTGGCAGTGTTTGGAATTTCGACGCCAGCCAATACATTCCCGCTAAAGAGATCAAGAAAATGGATCCCTTTATCCATTACGGAATCGCCGCCGGCAAACAGGCTATCGAGGATTCCGGTCTGATAGTTGACGAGGGGAATGCTGATCGCATCGGTGTTGCCATCGGTGCGGGCATCGGCGGGGTTACGGGCATCGAGAAGGGACACGATGCCTTTTTGCAGGGCGGGCCGCGCAAGATATCGCCATTCTATGTTCCGAGTAACATCATCAACATGATCTCCGGCAACCTCTCCATCATGTACGGCCTGCGCGGCCCCAATGTTGCCATTGTTACCGCGTGTTCCACGGGCACGCACAACATTGCCACGGCGGGGCGCATGATCGAATACGGCGATGCCGACATAATGATCGCGGGCGGCGCCGAGATGTCGAGCTCGCCCACAGGCTTGGGTGGGTTCGCCGCCGCGCGCGCATTGTCTACGCGCAATGATGACCCCGCGACTGCCAGCCGACCCTTCGATCTGGATCGCGATGGTTTTGTGTTAAGCGACGGTGCCGGTGTCGTGGTACTGGAGGAATATCACCATGCCAAAAGGCGCGGCGCCAACATTTATGCCGAGCTTATTGGTTCGGGCATGAGTGGTGATGCATACCACATCACCATGCCGTTACAGGGTGGAGCAGGCGCGCAACGCTGCATGGAAAATGCCCTGCGTAATGCGGCCATCAATCCCGAGGAGGTTGATTACATTAATGCCCACGGCACCTCTACCCTAGCGGGTGACAAGGCCGAGACCCAGGCCGTCAAATCCACGTTTCGTGATCACGCTTACAAGGTAGCAATCAGCTCCACTAAATCCATGACCGGACATCTGCTTGGCGCGGCAGGCGGAATCGAGGCGATTTTCTGCGCGCTGGCTATCCGCGATCAGGTAGCCCCACCGACTATCAATCAATTTACCCCCGATCCCGACTGCGATCTCGACTACGTGCCGCACACGGCACGCCAAATGAAAATTGATATCGCCCTGTCCAACTCATTCGGCTTTGGCGGCACCAATGGAACCTTGGTATTTCGCAAATTGCATTAGAGCTTCTTGTTAGCGCCGGGTTTCCCCGCCAGCCCTTGATATCCATCCGTCCAATTACTCATGGTTGAGTACATTCAAACTGAAGTTCACTGTGATCTATTGCATGTGCACCGCACTTATCCCACGCGTTATCCTTATCTTTTAGAAAGTGTCGCCCAAGCTGGCTTGACGGCGCGCTATGACATTCTATTTGGGTTTCCGGAACAGACCCTGGAGCTTACTGAGCTGGATACCCTGAAAGGGGAGGGTTTTACACCCTGCGGCGCAGACTTTTTAGCGAACTTCGACACCTGGTGGTCGCAGCATAATTTACCGGCGGCATCCGGCATACCGTTTCCCTTTACAGGGGGCTGGTTTGTTTATCTCGGTTATGAACTAGCTGCACAAATAGAGCCGCGCCTGCATTACGCCGGCGGCCGTGCAAGCGCAAAAACGAGTCATAACAGCCAACCTATTGCACAGCACAAGCTGCCTGTCGCCTATGCCGCACGCATCCCGGCAGCGTTTATCAAGGATCACAGTTCCGGTAAGCTCTTCCTTATTGCCGAGCGTGGCCGCACTGAACTACTCGACCTTATGCAGGCTGATCTGAGCGCGCTGAACCAGAGCGCGTTTCGATCCAGGCCCCTGCTGAACGGCGCTCTACAAGAAGAACCCCCGCAACGTTATATTGATGGGGTGCAGCGCATCCTGCGCTATATTAAAGAAGGCGATATTTTTCAGGTAAATCTGTCCCGCGAATGGTGCGGCGAATTAACCGAAGGGGTTGCAGCTGTGGATATTTACCAGTGCCTGAGAGAACAGAATCCGGCCCCGTTTGCAGGACTGGCGCAGTACGGTGATGCTGCCATCATCAGTTCGTCACCGGAGCGTCTGGTTAGTGTGCGCGATGGCATAATAGCAACCCGGCCGATAGCAGGCACACACCCGCGCGATCAAACGCATTTAACCGACCCGGACGACATGCAAACATTGCTAAGCCATCCGAAAGAGCGCGCTGAGCACATCATGCTGATCGACCTGGGGCGCAATGATCTGGGGCGCGTCTGTGTGCCGGGCAGCGTTACGGTGGACGAATTAATGACCGTGGAAAGTTATGCGCATGTACATCATATCGTCTCGAATATCCGCGGGCGTTTGCGCAGTTCCATCACGCCAGGCCAGGTTTTACGCGCCGTGTTTCC
>JBDSMM010000003.1:0-4897 GCA_039915825.1 Gammaproteobacteria bacterium
TTGGTAAATCTTTGCGGGCCATGGAAAGTACGCTGACCGTTATTTATTTTAAAATGCGCCTCTTCTCCTACCGTATGAATAATCTGATCTTCTGCCTTACCCTCGATACAAAGCGGACCGACCACCCATGCCTCCGTTTCTTCAGCGCACTTTACAAGAGCTTCAAGCCAGCCAGGAGTTACAGATACATCGTTATCGATAAAGACAGCGTATTTGGTTTTAACCTGGGCTTGGCCGAGATTGCGCGCCTTACTAGAGGGAATAAAGTGCTCAGCGCGGATTAACGTAAATCCTTTCTCTACAGCCTGAGTGGCAAGATAATGTTTGATATGCGGGGGTGAAGCTCCGTCTAGATAAATCAACTTAAAAGGGAGAGCGGTATTTTTATAAATGCTCTCCAGCGAGGTAGCGGTGTATGAGAAACGCTCGCGCTGTGTAACGACAATAGTGACGATCGGACCGTTCATTTACTTCCCTTATTGTATTTATAGACCTCCCATACCGGAGATCTTTTACTGCTATGATGTTATGACTCGTTTACCTTGCACACATGCAAATAGCTTTCGTTTTGGCTTAGTTTCGAGCCCAACATGGAAAAGTACCGTAATGAATGTCCAATTCCCTCATGCTAGGATCGTGCCTATTAGTTCGGCGCCAGTAAGTACCCGTGCCGATGGGCTGTGCACCTTCCCTTTGGCTACGCCCTATACTAGTACTCCATTTTAGGTGGAGTGTGGTTGTTTATATAGATGAGTTTGAAGGGTAGAGGTATTTTTATAAATATCTCGAGCTATAGGGCGTTGCGGCTGAAGCGCTCGCGCTACGACGACAATAGTGTTTGCGGATTTTCCATTTCGGCCTCCTATTCTGCGCAGGATCGGCCATCGTTTAGCCCCTCGACTTATTCAGGGTAAGCGCCCCCCTGGTTATATAGGCCACCACCCTAAGGCTTGTCAAGCGCTTGTTTTATAACAGACTTATTTACGCAAGCTGAGTAACAGGGTTTCGGCGCGCGCGCCGCAATAGACGTATAGCCCCAGGCCTACCAGCAGGCCCACCGCGGTCAGCATCATCCACACGCCCTGTAGTGTCTCCACGCCGTTGTTCAAGGCGCCCTTGAACATCAACATCAAGGCCTCGATGGATACCGCGATCAGAATCGCGGCGATGAAGCGCGTGATGGTGCGCCGTGTGGAGCTGTGCCGGCGGATGTCTTTCTGCATCAATACCTCTTCCTCCAGGATGGTCTTGCCCAGATCAAAGATGGCGAGCGCCAGAGTTAGGAAGATGATGACGCTGAAGGGTTTAAGCTGTATGGCCTCGAGGGTATGTCCTGCCTGAAAAAGAGTGGCGAGATCCGTGAAGGCCGAATACAACAGCACTGCCACCACGCTGAACAAACCGAGCACAATCAACACATAAATGGATTTGAACAACGGCTGGAACCGGCCGCGCGAACTATCGCCCATAAAAACCGCAATGGTTTTTGCGAGGTCCAGGTCGAGCACCAGATAGCCGGGCTGCGCGTTTACTTCGTCGTGTAATTGAACCACGGCGCTCATGCACAGTGTATTGCTTGCGCAGGAAAGGTAGGGCTCGGTGACCATCACCTTGTCCGTGTTGCGCGCCAGGATAAAATAGGGGCGTTGGCTGCGGTCTCTGCCCTGGCCTGCATTAACATAGTGCGGCTTTACTTCACTGCTGATATTGTCGCTGGTTTGGATGCCGTTCTGGTCCAAGGTGTAAAGCAAGTCTGCGAACGGATAATGCGTGGCCAGCGACTGCATGGCGCGGCACAGACCCGTGGAGTCACCGACCAGCTCAGGCGCGGCGATTCCGCTGAGTATCGAGGCGAGCAGCTCCCGTATGCCTTCCCGGTGTTCGCGGTAACGCTCGATAACGCTGAGGTAGTTCATGGTTTAGTGATCCCTGAGTCTAACTCTCTTAAAAAAGAGGGTGCCGAGGCACCCTCAATAGGTCAGGAGAGACCCTGGATGAAATGTGAAATATAAGTGCAGCGGATAAGTTTTTTCTCTATGAATTAATTATCAAAACTGGAAGTCCGCCGTCAGCCATGCAATATCGGCGTCGCGTGTTTGAATGGCTCGGGGACCTGTATTGCGTGTCACATTGTTCGTATTTCTGTCGGCGCTATAAGTCGCGTATTCAGCTTTCACGGTGAAATATTTGTTAACCTTTTTTGCGGCTGAAAAATTCCATTCGGTACCGAAGTCGTAATCGAGGTTGTCTGACGAGTAATCGTGGTAAATACCGAGCAGATTCACGCCGTGAAATGTCTTGCTCACGCTTATAAAAATGTCTTGCAGGCCATCGCGTGGCGTGATCAGAAAACGGTCGGCCCAGCCGTTGAAGGCGTGTAGTGTGGCGAACGGAGTCTGGAAGGCATACACGCCGTCGCCCGTAAGGAGTTCGTAATTTGCCCGCACCTGGAAGCCCTTGAAATCCACGCCGAACGAGGCCAGGCCGTAGTCGGCATCAACAGTGTCAGCGCCATCCGCATAGTCGCTCTGGTTGGTGTACTCCGCCGTGTAAAGCAGCTTCACATTGCTCTGGAGTTTACGGTTTCCATCGAAGCGTAGGCCTACATCTTTATGTGACGTCAGCGGAACTTTTTCCAGGTCGAACAGGTAGGCATATCCGGTAATCGCGCCGAAACTCAACCCCTTGTAAGCAACGTTGATTAGATCAGTTCTGGTGCGCGTATCGGCCAGCAACGGGTTCGGATGGTCGGAGCCAAAAATACGGTTGACGTTGTTAATATGAGCATAGAAAATCGAGGTGTCAGGCAGTGTAGTGCTGATCAGCGAGAAAGCATCAAAAGTCTGCTCGTTCTGCCGGAAATTTACGGTGCCGACGAAGCGTTGATTATCCAGGTTGAACCCTTGTCTCCCGTATTTCAAAGTCGTGCTGTAAGGTGTCTCGTAACTCAACCAGGCCTGATTGATTTCCGTGCCATCAGGGTCAGCCACCACGGGATATTGCGTCGAACCGTTCTCGGTGTTGTTATACAACTCGTTGCCAATCACCGTTACATTTTCAAGTTGCACGAAGGTGACGAAGCCCAGATAGTTGTCCGTGGTGTAACCCAACTGCGTGCGCAAAGTAGACGCATTGGCATCTTTATCAATGGCGTCCTGATCCACATTCTCGTAACGGTAGCGCAGTTGGCCGGAGGCTTGGCCGTAGGTGATCGCTTCAAGAATATTGGATGCGGCCTGGGCGGTGGCCATGAATTGCACACCAGCGAGTAATATGCAGAGTGCGGCAACGGAACCGCGCACACGCTTGGAAGCTGTAATTTTATTATTTGATTTAAACTTCTTCATGTTATGTCTCCAAGTTGATAAAGATAGTGCTGATGCTTGTTTTTATTAGTTCGCTGCGTAATCTCAAGCGGCGTGCACAGCGTGGCGCTGATATAGAAAGCGCAAAATTTCGCCGCGCAAATGGACGTAGCGCGCATTTTCCGCCAGTTGCAGGCGCCGGCGGGGGCGCGGCAGATCGACATCCAGAATGCCTCCTACCGTTGCTCGTGGGCCGTTGGTCATCATCACAATGCGGTCGGAGAGCAGCACGGCCTCATCCACATCGTGAGTGACCATCAGCACGGTATTGCCGCTGGAAGCGGTGATGCGCATCAGTTCATCCTGCAAGTGGGCGCGCGTGAGGGCGTCCAGCGCGCCGAAAGGCTCGTCGAGCAGCAACACCTGAGGTTCCATGGCCAGGGCGCGCGCGATGCCGACGCGCTGTTTCATGCCGCCGGAGATTTCATGGGGATATTTGGAAGCCGATTCGGCGAGGCCGACCAAGTCGAGCACCGCATGCGTGCGCATAATAAGTTGCGGCTTGTTTTCCTCGTTGCCGAACACGCGCTCCACGGCGAGGTAGACATTATTGAATACCGTTAACCAGGGCAGTAATGAATGGTTTTGGAATACCACGGCGCGCTCCGGGCCGGGGCCGGTGATTTCGCGGTCCTTGAGCAGTACCGCGCCGCGCGTGGCACTGAGCAGGCCGGCCACCAGATTGAGCACCGTGGATTTGCCGCACCCGGAATGGCCGATCAGCGATACAAACTCGCCTTGTTGAATCTTGATGTTGACGTTGTCCAGCACGTGCGACGGCCCATTCTTGGTAAAGAACGTCATGCTGACGTGGTTCACATCGACAAATTTATCCGGTGCCGGGTTATTCATGAACACCTCTAGTTTTTTCGGTAGTCAAAACGGTTGGCGATGAGAGTCATGCCGCGCTCCAGGATCAGCCCGACACTGCCGATAATAAAAATAGCGATCACGATGTTCTCCATATTGAGGTTGTTCCACTCATCCCATATCCAAAATCCGATGCCGGCGCCGCCGGTCAACATTTCCGCAGCGACGATGACCAGCCAGGCAATGCCCAAGGCGAGGCGCAGGCCGGTCATCATGTAGGGCAGGCTGGCGGGCAATAAAATCTTGGTGAACACCTTCCATTCGGAGAGTTTTAGCACGCGCGCCACGTTGAGGTAGTCCTGCGCTACGCTGGTGACGCCCAGGGCCGTGTTGATGATTATCGGCCAGATGCAGGTGATGAAAATAACGAAGATGGCCGAGGGATCGGCGGCCTTGAAAACGGCAAGCCCGATGGGCAGCCAGGCCAGCGGCGAGACCGGTTTTAATAAGCCGATAATGGGCGCCATGGCGCGATTCAGAAAAACGAAACGGCCAATCATGAAGCCGAGCGGCACGCCTACGGCTACCGCAAGGCCAAAGCCCATCGCCACGCGCTGCAAGGAGCTCAACAACAACCAGCCGACGCCGACATCGTTCGGCCCGTTTACATAAAACGGATGGGCCAGCAGTTCCAGCGCGGCGACCCAGGTTTTCGCCGGGCT
>JBDSMM010000013.1:0-8270 GCA_039915825.1 Gammaproteobacteria bacterium
GGCAAAGACACGCGCGGCATGATACGCCAGCATCAATTCGAAAAAGTGGAACTGGTGCAGATCGTGCGCCCCCAGGATTCTTACGACGCACTGGAAAGTCTCACCTCACACGCGGAAGTGGTTTTGCAAAAGCTTGGCCTCCCCTATCGCCTGATGACACTCTGCACCGGCGACATGGGTTTCTCCTCCGCCAAGACCTACGACATCGAAGTCTGGTTGCCGAGCCAGAAAAAATACCGTGAGATTTCCTCGTGCAGCAACTTCGAAGACTTTCAGGCGCGCCGTATGCAAGCCCGCTGGCGTAATCCGGAAACCGGCAAGCCCGAACTGGTGCACACGGTAAATGGCTCTGGGCTGGCCGTGGGTAGAACCCTGGTTGCGATTATGGAAAATTATCAAGATAGTAATGGAAATATTGACATACCCCCTGTTCTGCAAGCTTATCTGCAGGGGAAGGAAAGGATTTGCATACCTTTTTAGGTGAAGGATAAGTTCTGTCCTATTGCGATACAACAAAAGCTGAACCTTTTAGAGTTATATTCTAAAATTGTGACTGCCTTAAAAATTATTTAAAAGGTGAACTTTGGAGATTGCCCGATGCGAACATGGAAATGGATAGCCCTGATTGTTGTTAGTGTTATCGCCCTTCTAGTTATCTTCCTTGCTGTTTTTGATTGGAATTCAGTACGCGGTTATATTGGCGCCAAGGTTGAAGAAAAAACCGGACGCGAATTTTCGATCGACGGTGATCTTGATGTGGACTTTTTACCGTTCCCAATGCGCATTCACGCGCAACGACTGCGGTTTGCCAATGCCCCCTGGGGAACTGACAAGACCATGCTCAACATTCGCGATCTCAATTTCAGCATCAGCCTATTAAGCCTTTTAAAAGGCGATATCGTGCTTCCCGAAGTATCTCTCGCTGATCCAAAAATCCTGCTTGAAAAAAGTGCCGACGGTAAGCGGAACTGGGTACTAGACCGCGAACAGAAAGGTGATCAAGTTCCGCGCATCGAACGGTTAATCGTGGATAAGGGCACGCTGATTTTCCGCGACCCAGCGATCAAGACGGATATCGCGGTTGCCGTATCTCCGGCCTCCGCCACCCAGGATGCGCGTCAAGCTGGCATTAATTTTATTGCCCAAGGCCAGTTCAAAGGGCAGGCGTCGAAAGCCAAAGGACAGGCCGGTAAGGTAATGTCGCTGTTCGATGAAAAAACGCCGTATCCTCTCCAAGCCGATATTCAAATCGGGGGGACGCGCGCACTGATCGATGGCACGATCACGGGCTTGGCGGTATTGTCCGCAGTTGATACACGACTTGATTTGCGCGGTGATGATTTATCCGCCTTATTTCCCCTCATTGGCATTACCTTACCCCCCACACCACCTTACCAGGTTAAAGGACGGCTGGTCCGCAAGGCGGACACCTGGCAGTTTAATAATTTTTCAGGGAAAGTCGGCGATAGCGATCTCGCGGGAGATTTCAATGTCGATGTGGGTGGCAAGCGGAATTTTGTGCGTGCCGATCTGGTTTCACGCAAGCTGGACCTCGATGATCTCGGTGGATTTATCGGGGCTCCGCCCGAAACCGGTGTAGGAGAAACTTCATCGAAAACCCAGAAAAAAACTGCTGCGGTACTAGCCAGTAGCTCCCGGGTATTGCCCAACAGAGAGTTTAAGCTGGAACGCTTGCACGCCATGGACGCTGACGTCAAATTAACGGCCAAAAGTATCACGGGGCATAAATTACCATTAGACGATCTTGTAGCACACATGAAGCTCGATAAGGGAAAAGTTACGCTAGACCCGCTGAATTTCGGTGTGGCCAGCGGAAATATTATTTCTACCATTGTGCTCAACACCCAGAATAAGCCCATTAGCGCACGGGCGGACATTACCTTCAAAAAACTATCGCTTAATAAATTATTTCCAACGGTAAAACTGACCGAATCGAGCATCGGCCTCATCGGCGGTCAGGCAAAGTTTTCTGGTACGGGTAATTCATTCGCCAGCTTGCTGGCAACGGCCAATGGTAGGGCTGGATTTTCGATGGCGGGTGGTCAAATCAGCAATTTATTGCTGGAAATTATCGGCATCGACGGCGCCGAGATCATAAAATTTCTGTTCGGCGGCGATAGAAATGTGGACGTGCGCTGCATGGTAGCGGACTTTTCCGTCAAAAAGGGCCTGATGAACACTAATGTATTTGTGCTTGACACTGAGGACACCAATATCACTGGTGAAGGTTATCTGGATCTTAAAAACGAATCCATCCACCTAACGCTACGTCCGTATCCGAAAGATGTAAGCATTTTAAGCCTACGCTCTCCGTTAAATGCGGGCGGAACTTTCAAGCATCCAACCTTCTCACCCGACATGAGCAAAGTCGCCTCACGCACCGGTGCGGCTCTTATCTTGGGCGCCTTGTTCACCCCGCTGGCCGCGTTGATTCCCTTGATCGAAACCGGGCCAGGTAAGGACAGCGATTGCGGTAAACTCATCGACAACCTCGGCAAAAAACCTCGGCCAGTCAAACCAGCCCCGACCAGTGAGCCCGATACGAATACGGCCACAGACTCTAGCGATCCAATACCTGGCATGAACCCGAATCAGAGATAGCAATCGCCCGCCGGTAGTTAAAAATATCGGGTAGAGATTTTGCAAGGCCGAACAAGGCAAGTGGCATTCGCTGGTAGCGGCGATGGGCGAACCTGCCGCCATGAAGGTTCAGCAAGAACTAACCGGGAAGCTTACGCCAGATCAGCTTTCCGAGGGGCAACAACAAGTATTGAACTGGAGGGACACCACAAACAATAAATTTTAACCTGTCCGAGGAAAAGGCTAATTCTTACCGGGCGGAACGACTTGCTTAATCAGTCCATCGCTCACCCAGCGGTACAAGAAACCCGCCGCAGTTGCGGCGGCCTGATCTTCTTCCACCCAGACACACAATCCTTCGCACAGAAGCGAAAACTTCATGCCGCCGCAAGCAGCGTCCAGTGCCCAAGCCTCGGGTGCGGTGAGCGCACGAAAATAAGGTACTAAATCGCTGCGCCAGATCAGCCAGGATTGCGGCACTTCATTCTTCTTTGGCGGCTCCGGTGTGGTTTCTTCCTTGAGCGCACTCCACAAACTTTGAACGTTCCAGGCAAACTCCAGGCGGCGCACGGAGTCGTGCATGTCAAAGCGCATTTCAGGCCACGCCTCGGGCGCCAGCATGCCCATGTCCTCAATTGAGACAACTGCACTGTCCTGCGCATCGAACGCGTCGATCAAGGCCCACTCAAATTCGGCAAGTTCGGCCAGCATGGGCTGTGTGGAATAGGGTTCGTTTAATCTCAAAAATGCGCTCATGTGCTGTCCAAAATAGCGCAGCGAGAAATGCTGAGAAGGATGAGCGTCAATATATTTCAAACACAATTTGTAGAATTGCTCGTCGCCGAGCAGACTGTGCAGCGCCTCGAAATCATTGCCTAATGCCTCTTCCAGGCGCAACCGATAGGCGTCTGCGTAAATGTCCAAACGCAACTGGGCGGAGGTTTGCACGGTGCCCACGATATGTTGGTCCATGCCGGGCACTGCGCTGGGTGCCAGCAGATAATCCTGAAAACCTTTTTGAATTTGTACCAGGTGGCTCATTGCATTGCGACAGATTGAGTATCTTTATGCCGGCTGGGCTGAGCGAAACACCATGCATGTACCGCCCCGGCAATCGCGCGGGCCTTGTCCAGTTCGGTCAGAACTTCCTCAAGAGCAGGAATATTGTCGTCGCGCTCTATCATAGTACTCACGTATCCAAAGCGGGCCACGGCATATTCATAAAGTGCCCAGACCGGGTCGATCACGGGGGCATCATGCGTATCGATAATGATATTGCCGTTCATACTATGACCGGCCAGATGAAATTGCTGGACACGCTCAACCGGGATGCCATTCAGAAAATCGTGCGGATCGAACCCATGGTTGCAGGCACTGACATAAACATTATTAACATCGAGTAGCAGTTGGCAATCCGCGCCCTCGGCAACGGCTTGTATGAATTCCCATTCGCTCATGGCCGAATCCGCATAGGTCAAATAGCTCGAGACGTTTTCGATAAGAATGCGCCGCCCGAGAAACTCCTGCACCTGGATTATGCGTGAAACGACATGCTCCAATGCCTCCTCCGTATAGGGCAACGGCAGCAGGTCATGCATGTTGATACCGTTGAAACCCGTCCAGCACAGGTGGTCTGATATCCAGCGCGGTTCGATGCGCTCGGCCAGTATTTTTAGCTGACGCAAATATTCTTTATCGAGCGGATCGCTTGCTCCTATTGAAAGTGAAACACCGTGCATCACTACGGGATAGTGGGCGCGGATACGGTCGAGATGGTAAAGCGGCTTGCCGCCGGGCACCATGTAATTTTCTGACAGAACCTCAAACCAGTCTACTTTCGGCAACTCGCTGAGAACGGTTTGATAATGTTCCTTGCGCAGGCCTAATCCGTAGCCAAGAAAGGGATACCTTTGCGGGGAAGAGAGAGGATTCATGTGCACCGTTGAGTAAACGAGAATAGCGAGGGAATGGAGTGGGGAGCAGAAGGCGGTTCGGGCAAATACCGTGCCCGAACCGCTTAAAACTGACTACCCTTGCCTGTTACGGAACATAGGCTACCTTGGTACCTAACGGGCCGCCCCACATGCTACCAAAAGCCGCCTTGCAGGCTGCATCGCTTTCCATCATCATGAAGCCGCTGCCCTTGCAGCTATTTTGACCTTTGCAATTATTGGTTGTGGATTTGCAGGCCGATTTTCCCTTGCAGGAATTTACGCCCGAACATTTGACATGTCCCGCAGTGGCGACATGGGTTTGATCCGTCACGGCACAGCCGGCGGTGGCAAAAATACCAGCGGCGGCGGTTGCCAGAACAAGCCCTTTAAACGAAGTTACTGTTTTCATAAAATCCCCTTCATATTATTAATACGTTATAGAAATCCGGAAGCCTTCAACGTCCGGATTGAGCAATCTTATTACTGAGCTGTTTCCGAGTCTATGCCCGCTTTAATCTTCGCGGCATCGCACTCTTCCTGGGACAGGTTCAGGAAACCCTGCCCTTTGCAGCTATTCTTCCCTTTACAACCGTTCTCAGCCTTGCAATCGCCGTGCCCTTTGCATGAATTCACCCCGTCGCAATGAACTTTTCCTTCGGCGCTAGCGGCTGCCATTTCATCAGCGCCTGCGGCAAAGCCCGCGCTCGCAAATATACCTGCGGCGGCAGTTGCCAGAATCAGGCCCTTAACCTTTGTTGCTCTGCTCATATAAATTCCTCAATAATTTTGATGATTGGCACTAAATCTATTAACTATTCATTAAACCAATAGCCATACAAAATTATACGCCCATCCCCTATGTTAACAAGCTACTGCTATTTCCTTGGCCGCCATCGACATCCGGCTACGTAATATCTGCGTAAGGGTTGAATGCACAATCATCGCGCAGAAAGTTGCCGCGAATTCCTTGCACTAGATAAAGTGCCGCAGTAAAAAAATAATTAACGTTTTGGTAACATTTACGTAAAAGTTGGAGAAATGTTTCAGAGAGTGATTTAATCACAGCATTATCTACGTACGAATGAGACTACAGGCAAACATCCATGGGCAAACCAGAGTTTGATCTTTGCGTCATCGGCGGCGGATCAGGCGGCCTGGTCGCTGCTGCCGGTGGCGCCACGCTCGGTGCCAAGGTAATCCTCATCGAGAAGCACGCATTGGGCGGCGATTGCCTCTATTACGGCTGCGTGCCCAGCAAGGCACTATTACATTCTGCAAAAGTTGCGCACACTTTGCGCACCGCCAGGAAATTTGGCATCGAGGCTTGCACGCCGAACATCAACATCAGCGAGGTCATGAACCGTGTTGCCTCGGTAATTAAAACCATCGAACCACACGACAGTCCTGAACGTTTTCGCGGCCTGGGTATAGAAGTGATATTCGGCGCCGGACAATTCATTGATGCGCAAACATTCTCTGTCAATGATCGCACCATCACGGCCAAGAAGTTCGTTATCGCTACCGGGTCACGCCCCGCGATTCCTGAAATAGAAGGCGTGGCTACGGTTCCCTACCTCACCAATGAAACCGTGTTTTCATTGCAGGAGCCGATGCCATCGCTAATCATACTCGGCGCAGGGCCGATCGGCGTGGAGCTGGCGCAGGCCTTCCAGCGATTGGGTACACAGGTGCATGTCATACAGCGCGGGAAACATATTCTGTCTAAAGAAGATATCGACATAGCCGCAGTAGTATTGAAACAGCTAAGCGATGAAGGTGTGCAATTTTATCTGGAACACACTACGCTACAGATGGAGGGCGAGGCCGGTGATATACGCGTTCGTCTGAAATCCGGCGATCAGGAAAAAACCATTTGCGCCACGCATTTACTGATTGCAACGGGGCGGCGTTCCAACTCGGATAATCTCGGCCTGGAAAAAGCCGGTATAGAACTCGAAAATGACAATATTAAAGTGGACGAGCGGTTGCGCACTACAAACCGGCATGTCTATGCCTGCGGCGATATCACGGGCGGTTACCAGTTCACCCACATGGCGGAACATCAAGCCGGCGTGGTGTTACGCAATGCCTTGTTTCACTGGCCGGCCAAGGTCGAGCAACGCGTCATTCCCTGGTGCACGTTCACTGATCCCGAAGTCGCCCGCGTGGGATTGTCCGCGACTGAGGCCAAAAATCAAGGCATCGACCATCGAGTTTATACCTTTCCGTTTCACGATATGGATCGCGCGCAAACCGACGGCGAAACAGCAGGTTTCGCCAAGATCATCACTGATCCAAAAGGAAAATTGTTAGGTGCGGCTTTGGCTGGCCAACAGGCGGGCGAATTGATTCACGAATATGTGCTGGCGATGTCAAAGAAAATGAAAGCGGCGGATTTGTCGAACTTTATTCACATCTATCCGACACTGGCGCAAATCAATCGCCGTGTTGCCGACGTGCGCCGCAAGGAAAGTTTAACGCCTGCAGCGAAGAAATGGATTAAGTGTATCTTCCGGTTGCGCGGGGATTAAGAAGTTGGAGATTAGATCAGTCTAAAAAGATGAGTCATATATCCCCCCCCCCTTGAGGGGCTAGGGCGGGGGTAAGCAGCTTGAGTTGTAGTTGTGAAATCATCACCCCCATCCCAGCCTTCCCCCATCAAGGGGAAAGGAGTCAGTTATGTAGGTCGGATCAAGCACGGAGGATCCGCTGCGCTTGATCCGACCTACGAAACTCTCATCCAAGCTAAGCTTTGTTATTTTTATAAAAATTAACCAAACCATTCGTCGATGAGTCGTGTGAACTTACCACACCCTTGCCTTCCAGTTCCGGCAAAATATTCTGCGCAAGTTGCTTCCCCAGCTCCACGCCCCATTGGTCAAACGAATTTATATTCCAGATGATGCCCTGCACGAAAATCTTGTGTTCATAGAGCGCGATCAGCGCCCCTAAAGTCTGTGGTGTAATTTTCTTGATCAGGATGGAATTGGTGGGCTTGTTGCCCGGAAATATCCGGTGCGGCAGTAGCTTTTCCAGGTCATCGCCACTCATTCCGGCATTTTCGAGTTCCGCACGGGCCTCCTCCGAAGTCTTGCCTTTCATCAAGGCCTCGGTCTGCGCGAAGAAATTCGCCAGCAATATTTCGTGATGGTTGGCGATGGGATTGTGCGTCTCCACGGGCGCAATAAAATCGGCGGGTACCAGGCGCGTGCCGTGGTGGATCAACTGATAAAAGGCATGCTGGCCATTGGTGCCCGATTCCCCCCAGATCACGGCGCCCGTCGGGTAATCCACCGGCGTGCCATCGCGCGTCACGCTCTTGCCGTTGCTCTCCATGCCGGCTTGCTGAAAATACGCAGGAAAGCGATGCATGTATTGATCGTAAGGCAACAGCGCATGACTCTGCGCACCGAAAAAATCGTTATACCAAATGCTGAGCAGCGCCATGATCACCGGCATATTGCGCTCGAAAGGCATGTTACGGAAATGCTCATCCATCTCGTGAGCACCGGTCAACAAGGCTTCGAAGTTGTCCATGCCGATGTCAATGGCAATCGGCAATCCAATCGCCGACCACAGCGAATAACGCCCACCCACCCAATCCCAGAACACGAACATCTTGCTGATGTCGATGCCGAATTTAACGACTTCCTTGGCATTGGTCGACACCGCAACAAAATGTTTTGCCACGGCATTTTCATCGTGCGCCTGTTGTAAAAACCATGCGCGCGCGGA
>JBDSMM010000016.1:0-5674 GCA_039915825.1 Gammaproteobacteria bacterium
GCTACTTCAGTATGATGTACGACGGTTACGGCTATCTATGGTGGACCTTCTTTACACTCAAGTTTGTTATTCCCATCTGGTTGTTTATCTTCGCGGCGGTGCGTCATAACCCGGTGGTCATTACCCTAATTTCCGGCGGCATCCTGCTGGGCACCTGGATCGAACGCTACACCTGGATATCGGGTTCCGTGGACAGCAAATTTTATCAAGCGCCGATGACGTCATTTTTTAGTATTGCGGCCACGTTAGTAGTGCTTGTGGTGGCCTGGTTGGCCGTGCGCTGGTCGCTCAATCGTTATGGCCTGACCCGGACTTCTTCATAAGGCAGCGCCCGCATTTTTGGCCGCCCTCAAGCCGGGTTGTCGATATCGATAAACACGTGCTCCAGGTGAAATACCTCAGCCAGATGCCCGGCCAATGCCGGTGCGCCGTAGCGCTCGGTGGCATGGTGCCCGGCGGCAAAGAAATGAATCCCGGTTTCACGCGCAATATGCACCGTCTGTTCTGAGACCTCACCGGTAAGATAAGCATCCAGTCCGAGCAATGCCGCCTGCTCAATATAATCTTGTGCCGCCCCGCTGCACCAGCCTATATTGCGGATAAGCTGCGCCTTACCCGGTATATGCAGCGGAATTCGCCCCAGTTTTTCTTCGAGATAGGCTGCGAACGCAGCGCCACTTAGGGGTGCTGCTAACTGTCCGTGGCGTGCAATCGATGGCTGACGGGCATTCCCGAATTTTCCTTTCTCTGTTAACCCCAGCAGTTCACCGAGCTGTGCGTTATTGCCATAAACGGGGTGGTCGTCGAGCGGCAAGTGATAGGCGAGCAAGCTGATATTGTGCGACATCAATAAACGTAGGCGCTGCTGTTTCACACCAACGATGCAGGGGTTTTCGCCCCGCCAGAAATAACCATGATGAACCAGGATCGCATCCGCCTGCGCTGCGACGGCCGCCTCCAACAGTGCCAGGCTGGCCGTTACGCCGCTGACCAGTTTGCGTACTTCACCCTTACCCTCAACCTGCAAGCCGTTGGGGCAGTAGTCCTGGAAGTTTGCTTCGAGTAAGGTGTCGGTGTAATCGACCAGGCGCTTTAACCCTACCATAAGACCCTCTTTAGCGTGCTAAGGCCGACATTTTGCTTTGTTTGCATGGTATGATTTTCCACGTATAAGGACATTTATCAGGCGCTAGTCGACCATGCAAACCGGCAAACTCTTTTCCTTGCTGCTCAAGTCTATCACTGTCGGCCTGGCGGTTGCCTTCGTCGTGTTAATTTTGCGGCCCGACCTGCTGGTGCGCAATACGACCGTAGTTGAATTCAAGGAAAGTACCCGGCCCCTATTACGTGCGACTGCCGCCGCGCCGGGCGGGCAACCCACTGTACCGGTTTCTTATGCCGGCGCGGTGCAGTTGGCTGCACCGTCAGTGGTCAATATCAATACCACCAAAGTTGTCACCACACGCGCGACACCGTATTCGGACGACCCGTTGATGCAGCGTTTTTTCGGCGGTATTCAGGTTCCGCGTCGGCAGCTGGAGTCTAGCCTGGGTTCAGGTGTTATCGTCAGCGAGCAGGGCTATATCCTGACGAATAACCATGTGATCGAGGGTGCCGACGAGATTCAGGTTGCGCTGAGCGATGGGCGCAACGTCGAGGCGGTGATGGTCGGAAACGACCGTGAAACCGACCTTGCCGTATTAAAAGTTGATCTGAACGACCTCCCCAGCATCATCATCGGTGAGTCGGACGCCTTGCTGGTGGGGGATGTTGTGCTGGCCATCGGCAATCCGTTCGGCGTCGGACAAACGGTGACATCGGGTATCGTCAGTGCCACCGGCCGCAATCATCTGGGCATCAACACCTTTGAAAACTTTATCCAAACCGATGCCGCCATCAATCCCGGCAATTCAGGCGGCGCACTTATTGATGCGCAGGGTCATTTAATCGGCATTAACACGGCCATATTTTCGCGTACCGGCGGCTCACAGGGCATCGGTTTTGCCATCCCGTTGAGTCTCGCCAAGGGTGTTATGCAGCAGATTATCGAGCACGGCCATGCCATTCGCGGCTGGCTCGGCATTGAAGTGCAGGCAATTACTCCGCCGCTGGCCGAATCATTTGGCTTGAGTGACACCAAAGGCGTGATCATTGCCGGGGTACTATCGAACGGGCCGGCCGATCAAGCAGGGTTAAAGAGGGGAGATATCGTTACACGGATCAACGGCAATGCCGTCGATGACCCGTTCGCGCTAATGAACAGCGTCGCCGGCGTCGCCCCAGGCACTAATGTCAAGCTTGAGGCGTTGCGCAACGGCAAGAGTGTTGCCCTGACAGCAAAGGTCAGCCAACGTCCGGCCCCCGAGGGGCAAGGTCAACAACTAACACCTTAACTAATACCGTGACCCTGAGCTTGGTTCAAAGTTATTCAGATTCTTTCGAGCCAGAACTGGTTTTCGCGACGGCGGAATAGGTGGGCTGCGTGCCTGGAGGAGTAGTAAACACACGCTCCGAAACAGAAGGCGGTTTAACGTCAGGTTCTATTTCCTCATCAGCGTCTTTTTTACGCACATAAAGGCGCGACACTACCACCCCCACCTCGAATAGCAACCATAAAGGTATGGCCAGTAAAGTCTGCGAAAATATATCAGGTGGTGTCAGCAGCATGCCGACCACGAAGGCCCCAACAATAACGTAACGCCGTTTTTCCGTCAGCCCTTCCGGTGTGACCACACCTGCCCACACCAGCAGAATAACCGCAATGGGCACCTCGAAGGCTATGCCAAAGGCGAAAAACATGCCGAATACGAAGTCGAGATATTTGCTGATGTCGGTCATCACGGCCACGCCGTCCGGAGCGACCGAAGTGAAAAATCCGAACACGAGCGGGAACACTATAAAGTAGGCAAAGGCAGTGCCGGCAAAGAACAGCAGTGTGCTTGATATTAATAACGGGTAGACCATCTTGCGTTCATTTTTATACAAACCGGGGGCGACAAACGCCCACAGGTGATACAGGATTACCGGCACGGCCAGCAGGGTGGACACCATCAGCGTTAACTTGAAGGGCGTCAGAAATGGGGAGGCTACCTCGGTCGCGATCATGGTCGAGCCCTTGGGCAGGTGCGACATCAGGGGCTGGGCCAGAAATGTATACAAATCATTTCTAAAGGGGAATAACATCAGGAGAATTGCAAATACCGTTAACACCACGCGCAACACGCGATCACGCAACTCCAGCAGGTGCGTAATGAGAGGGTGGGATGCATCCTTACTGTCCGCAGAAGGTGGAGGCAGCTTATTTTGATCCGACATTAGGCTCACCAGGTTCTGCATGCTGTGAGGCCAGAGCAGGATTATTAGAAAGGGACGCGTCGATCGCGAGATGCGTGGCGCTGTTATCCGAGGTTGTATTCGAGGCGGGCAGTGTTTCGCCAGCGGATTCGGTTGCCGCACTCAATTCGGAACTGAGTTGTTTGATATCCGCTTCCACGGCCGTGCGGTTTTCATCCAGGATCTGCCGCAGCTCCTGCACCTCGGCCTGCTGCTCAGTGAGCAGTTTGCGCAGTTCGTCAGTTTGCAATTCACGGTCAACCTCGGCCTTGACCGAGGCTATCATGCGCCGGGTCTTGCCTATCCATACACCCGCGCTACGCGCCAGAGCGGGGAGTTTTTGCGGGCCCACCACCAATAAGGCAACGATACCGATCAGCGCAATCTCGTTAAAGCTGATGTCAAACATAGGCTTGAAGCCCCGAGCCCGATTTTAGAGCTTGGTTTCGTTCACACGATCTTTGGTGACCACTTCGGCCTCAATCACGCGCCCGGAATCGACCTGATCGACTCTATTCTGGACATTGTTGGTATCATCTTGGGCTTCGCCTTCCTTGACAGAGTGGCGGAAATTCTTGATCGCGCCACCCAGATCACCGCCGATATTGCGCAACTTTTTAGCGCCGAACAGCACCAGAACAATAGCCAGAATAACTAATAATTGGGTAACACTTAGCATAGGTCTTCTCCAAAGATACGACGTTAAAGATCGGGTAAGGGCGCACCGCCCAGAAGATGTATGTGCAAGTGCGCAATCTCCTGCCCTCCGCCCGCTCCCGTATTAATGATGGTGCGAAAGCCGTTTTTCAAGCCCTGAGTGCGGGCCAATTCCGGCAATAACCGCATCATATGCGCGATCAAGGTATCATGACTGGCATCTAAATCATCCAGGCTCGCCAGATGCGTGCGCGGGATGACCAGCAAGTGTACCTTGGCGCGCGGGTGAATGTCCTTGAACACAACAACATGATCGTCCGTGAACACGGTTTGCGTGGCGATCTTGTCGGCGGCGATGTTACAGAACAAACAATCGCTCATCAGCTTGCCCTGTCGGCCTTTTCCTGCAAGCCTGAAACCCCGAAGCGCCGCTCCAGTTCCTGTAACACATCCTCGGGCGCCAAGCCCTGTGCAGCCAGCAGCACCAAGGTGTGAAACCACAGATCGGCGGTCTCATGAATCACCTGACCGGCATTTTCATTCTTGGCGGCAATGATAAGCTCCGCACTTTCTTCACCAATCTTTTTGAGGATGGTATCCAGACCCTTGTCGAACAGACTGGCCACGTAAGAACTGCCGGCGGAGGAGCTCTTCCTCTGCTCGATCACGCGGGCCAGTTGTACCAAAGTATCGCTCATAAATGCCTGCGCCAGGCTATTGAATATCGTCACCGGAACGCTCCGGCGGGCTTGGGTCATTATAGCTCATCTGCGATACATCAGGCTCGGATCCTTGAGCACCGGCTCTACGGCCAGCCACTGGTTATCTTTTAGCTGGTGAAAGAAACAACTGGCACGACCGGTATGACAAGCGATTCCGCCGGTTTGTTCAACGCGTAGCAGGACGGCATCATGGTCGCAGTCCAAGCGGATGTCATTAATAAGCTGGCTGTTACCGGAGGTTTCACCCTTACGCCACAGGCACTGGCGCGAACGCGACCAATAAACCGCTCGTCCGCTTTGCACGGTCTGCATCAATGCCTCGCGGTTCATCCAGGCGAGCATGAGTACCTGGCCGGTGCGCGAGTCTTGCGTAATCACCGGCACAAGTCCGTGTTCGTCCCAGTTGATCCGATCCAGCCAGTTTCCAATCATCTTTAATTATTCCCGGATCTCAATGCCGTTTTCTGCGAGCCGGCGCTTGGCCTGCCCAACCGTATATTCGCCGAAATGAAAGATGCTGGCGGCGAGCACTGCATCAGCCTTGCCTTGCAGAATACCGTCTACTAAATGGTCGAGATTGCCAACGCCGCCCGAGGCAATTACCGGCACGGTTACAGCCTCTGAAATGGCACGCGTCAGGGCCAGATCGAAACCGTTGCGGGTGCCATCACGATCCATACTGGTGAGCAGAATCTCGCCGGCCCCGTAATCCGCCATACGTTGTGCCCACGCTACCGCATCGATGCCGGTGGGTTTACGCCCACCGTGCGTGAAGATTTCCCAGCGCGGCAGGGGCACACCGTTCGAATCGATTACCTGTTTGGCATCCATGGCGACCACGATGCATTGACAGCCAAAACGCTCGGCCGCTTCCTGCACAAATTCCGGTTTGAACACCGCCGCGGTGTTAATGGCGACTTTGTCGGCGCCGGCGTTAAGCATGCGCCGAATGTCCGCCACAG
>JBDSMM010000039.1:0-8133 GCA_039915825.1 Gammaproteobacteria bacterium
TTTTTTCACAAATTCGCCAAGAAGATCTCTGAAGTATTTGGCTCGCCTGCGGCGTTTATTCTAGCCGTGCTGATCATTATTGTTTGGGGCCTCACCGGGCCTGTGTTCGGCTTCTCCGATACCTGGCAATTAATTATTAATACCGGCACCACGATCGTCACCTTCCTGGTGGTGTTCCTGATCCAGAATACGCAAAATCGCGACGCCAAGGCGATACATCTCAAGCTTGACGAATTGATCCGCGGTGTCGAGGGTGCGCGCACCGAGTTGGTCGATCTCGAAGACCTCTCCGACGAAGAGTTGGAACGCCTACAGAAAGAATTTCAGCAAATGAGAAAGGATGGCGATACCAAGCCGAGGGTTGAGGCAATTGAGCAGAAACTTGAGAAGCGCCGCGCCACAAAAGAAAAATAAAATAATCGGCGGGAAAAGTTGCCCGTCTCTAAGTCGCATAATGCAGGAATTATTGTGGCCGAATACGCACTTATCGCGGACAAAATAGACGCGCTACTCCCACAAACCCAATGTCGCCAATGCAGTTTTCCTGGCTGCCGTCCGTATGCCACAGCCATCGCTATCGGCGAGGCCGATATTAATCAATGCCCGCCAGGCGGCGACGCCACGATTGCTGCGCTCGCCAAATTGTTAGGGCGTGATTCCAAGCCGCTCAACCCAGAACACGGCATCCTGAAACCCAGGATGTTGGCGATCATCGACGAAGCGCGCTGCATCGGCTGCACCTTATGCCTACAAGCCTGCCCGGTCGATGCCATTCTCGGGGCCTCCCAGCAGATGCACACAGTAATCCTGAATGAATGTACCGGTTGTGAACTATGCGTCGCGCCCTGCCCGATTGATTGCATCGACATGGTTCCGCTCCAAGAAAATAGTAGCTCCCGTATCGAGGCCCGTGAATTTTTTACCCAAACAGAGAGGGTGGCTCAACAACAGCAACAGGCTGATGTCGCGCGCAAGCGCTATGAATTCCGCTTACAACGCCTGGAACGAGAAAAACTCGAACGTGTCGTGCGCCATGCGCAGAAAAAAGCAGCGCTCCGTCAAGCCTGAATTTTACCGGCCTTTCACTGTCCAACTCTTACATACAAACCATAGCAAGGCCAAATGCGATGGCGGTTATTCGGCCAGTTATCGGTGCACCTATTAACCTGCATACCGTAGTCAATGCGAGTACAATTACTTGGACTATAGCACCAGCATGCTGCTTACCCTACAGCTTCAATCGACACGCCGCCATGCCACACCCGACTGTACGCTGATGCTCGCTGCTACCAACAGCAAATAATTTTTAAGAGGCCCATCATGAAAACATTTGTTGCCGCATTTATACCTGTTTTAACCATCGCTTTTTTAACCTTCAGCGTCATCAATGATGCCGAGGCCAAACGTATGGGCGGAGGCAAATCATTTGGCGGCAAGAGCACCTTCAGTCAGGCGGCTCCTAAACCTGCGCCCACGCAAAACCAAATGGCGAACAGCCGGCAAAACGCCCAGCAGCAAACTGCGCTGTCGCAACGTGGCGGCCTGATAGGCATGCTCGGCGGTCTGGCCCTGGGTGGGCTATTGGGCGCCTTGTTCTTCGGTGGTGCGTTCGAGAATATCAATTTTTTCGACATTCTCATATTTGTCGCCATTGCCTTTTTGCTTTATAAACTATTCGCGCGAAAAAAACGCGCGTCCGGGCTTCAAGTCAGCGCTGTCGATAATCGTGCCGCGCATGTACAGTCTCAACAACCGGCGTTCAATACTGACTTGATGTTCAAAGAAGCTGCTGCAGACTCGACTTTGGCGCACCCCGCACAAACAACATCGACACGGCATTCACAGACCGCCTGGATGGCAAGTGGTGCGGCCATACCAAAAGATTTTGATACGAAAAATTTCCTCGAGGGCGCAGAGACAGCCTACCAACGCCTTCAGAAAGCTTGGGATGATGGCGATTTAGCCGACATTCGCCAGTTCACTACGGACGCGGTATTTGCCGAAATTCAAGATCAATTCCGCACACGGCAGGGCGAGAATCGTACCGAAATTATCAAGGTCGACGCCGAGCTGCTGGAGGTTCGCGAGTCCGGTTCCAATACTGAGGCCAGCGTAATGTTTGATGCCATCATGCGCGAGATCGATGCCGACCGCACGGCCGACGCCCGGCCCGTTCAGCAACGCGAGATATGGCATTTCACGCGCCCAACCAACAGCAAACAGCCCACTTGGTATCTGGATGGAATTCAGCAGATTGAGGATTAATCAAAAGATGCCATAGCTACAATACCGGGATGACTATTTATTATTTTAAGCAAAGTGCAATATCAAAGTTCAGTTCCCGTTACAGCTATTCGTCATATCCTTCAGGATGGTCAGGCTGTCCGAAGCATGGCTCTCAAATGGCTTCTTATTGTCGTGCGCCATGAACAAGCTAATACGTTACGAAATTTTTTCTCGCCTTAAGACGGCAATTCCGAACCCTGCCACTGAACTGACATTCGGCACTCCGTTCGAATTGCTCGTAGCGGTTATTCTTTCCGCGCAATCCACGGATAAAGGCGTTAATAAGGCGACTGCCCGATTGTTTCCGATGGCGAATACCGCCGCAGCGATGCTGAAGCTTGGCGAAAATGGTCTTAGCGAATATATCAAAACCATTGGCCTTTATAATAACAAGGCACGCAATATACTCAAGACCTGTGCGTTGCTGGTTGAACGGTATGAAGGCCAGGTACCCAGGGAGCGGAGCGCGCTAGAATCCTTGCCAGGTGTGGGCAGAAAGACCGCGAATGTTATTCTCGCAACTGCATTTGGTGAAATTACCATCGCTGTCGACACACATGTGTTCCGCGTCTCCAACCGTACCGGGATTGCACGCGGAACAACGGTAAGTGAAGTGGAGCGCAAACTCATGAAGGCTGTTCCGCAGGAATTTATGCGAGATGCACATCACTTGTTGATTCTGCATGGCCGTTATACATGCATTGCACGTAAGCCGCTCTGCCCCACATGCGTTATCAACGAACTGTGCGAATATAAACACAAAACCCTGCCAGCGGGCCAGGATGGCGGCAAAATTCTCGACTTGGCGCGGCTCGAATCCTAATATGATATTCAGCCAGAACCGCGAAGAAATACGTCAGTTCTTTATCGACGTGTGGAGTAAATACGGCGCGCAACAGCGGCTAGAGCCCCTGGAGCAAATTATCGCCAATATATTGCGCGAACATCCCGAATATCATGCCTTACTCAGCGCAAAAGATACCGCGCTAGAGCGCGATTATTTGCCGGAACTCGGTGAATCCAACCCTTTTTTGCACATGGGCATGCACATCGCCATTCAGGAACAATTGGCAACTAACCGTCCTGCGGGAATTATTGAAATTTATCAGTCTCTGCTTGTTAAACTTCGGGATAAGCATGAAGTCGAACACCGCATGCTGGATTGTCTGGGTGAGATGCTCTGGCGTGCCCAGCGCAGTGGAACAGACCCTGATGAATCTAGTTATCTCGCCTGCCTACGCAAAGTAGCGGGCATGAATCCTGGGGTTTAAGGCCTTTTCGCAGCATGGCCGACCCGGTCCGCCGGGACGGGTACCGGGGCAGGCATGGCATTTTCAGTGGGACCGGGTAGCGGGCCTTGCCGTGCCGCATAACAATGCGTAAGTTCGGCGCCGAAAAACAGAATCTGCGCCGAGTAGTAAACCCAAATTAATATGATGATCAATGAACCCGCCGCACCATAGGCCGAGGCCATCGTGCTGTTGGCAAGGTACAAACCTATCAGAAATTTGCCCAGGGAAAACAGCAGCGCCGTAGTAGCGGCGCCTATCCATACATGTCCCCATTTTACGCGGGCATCAGGTAGTATTTTATAGATCATCGCAAACAGCAGAGTAGTGACGGTAAAAGAGAGTATGAAATCGAGGCTCTGCAGGTAATAGTGCGAATCGAACACCCTGCCTTTCAAATAGGTTGCCAATGCACTAAGCGCAGTGCTGATCACCAAGCTCACCAATAGTAAAAATCCCAGCACAAGTATCATTACAAATGATAAAAAGCGCTCCTTGATTATGCCAATAATGGCACGCCCCGGTTTGGGCTGAACCTTCCAAATGGTGTTGAGTGAATCCTGAAGCTCGCCGAACACGCCCGAGGCACCGAACAGCACGGTTAATATGCCGATGACGGCGGCAATAATACTTGTTGTGGGCTTGCTGATCTGATCAATCACTGACATCACAGTAGCTTCACCTGCAGGCCCAACCAATCCTGCGATTTGTTGAGCGATCTGGGCGCGTACCTCATCCTGTCCGAATGCGATACCGGCGATTGCTATTACAATAATCAGTAACGGTGCAATTGAGAATATCATGTAAAAAGCCAGCGCAGCGGCCATGCGCGGGGCCTTATCGTCCAGCCAGGAATTAAATGTGTCGTTAAGTAAACCCCCGAGAGACTTTATTTTTTTCATTATGCCTCCTGTAAATTAAGTGCCACCCTCGAGTATCCGCAAAGTTCAGTTTGCTGGGGTCCTCCGCTCAAACTTCGCTATACGGGTCGTTTATTCTAAGCGTTTCTCACAAACAGAACCTACTGCTTTTCACCCTTCAGTCGGGAATAAACAGCCACCCAGCTTTGAGCCGCGAGGAGTGGCCGGGGCCGAGGTAGCTGTGCCACCGCGCCCTATTGTAGAACCCTTCGATGTAATTAAATATATCCAACTTTGCTTGTACCCGTGTCGCTGAGAGGTTGACCGATACCGATCAGCAAGGCAGCATCGGCCCGGGAACTGACCATTGCGGCTTGGCTGCTTTGCCTGTTGCGGGCCTGCTTGAGCCAGACGTACAGGCTTCTTGCCTGACACCCCTAGCCGTTGGGCTACTTCAAGAATGCCACGCCCTTGCTCGGTGATCTGTTTGACCACCTCCACCTTGAACTCATCTGTGTATCGCATGCTCTTCATCGTGTCCTCTCCGTTTCAGATTCGACATTAACATTTGTCTACTGAAACGGGGGAAGTCCATACGTCGGGACAAAGAGCCCTATAAGAGAAGTTACTGAATGGATTACTTGGAATAACAATTGAGGGCTATAAAAAAAGCAGAGGTTATTCACCCCTGCTTTCTATTTTATAAATACTTTTTATGGCAGAACCAACCCGTTTATTAATATAGGGTGTGTCTCCTGGTTACTGGTTAGAGCACTACCGGCTCTGTGTTATCCGGAGCTGTGGTAGCCGGAAAATTATCCAGAGTCCGAGGTTCGGCATCATCCGGGGAAGTTGTAACCGTTGACCTCACCGAATTAGTAAACGCGTCACCTGCCACACCCCCGCCACTATTCCCATTGCCACCGCCGCCACAAGCTCCCAGCAAAAATGTCATGGCACTAGCAGCAATCAAGATGCGTACTTTTTTCATAATAACCTCCTCATAAATTATCTCCTTATACTTACCCGGACATTATTCAGATACACCATTTGGGCCATTGGGAGAGCCTGGAATGGGGTTATTGAGGTACGGAAATGCAACGCCAAAGTCCGTGGATGCACCGGCACCGATGGCAGCGCCCGGTAGTTGGGTGCCATCATTAACCGTATCCGCAGCTGCATTATGGCCCGCTATAAGAACACCCTCGGCAGCACGCAGGGTGATGTCCGTAACATCATCGATCGGACGCCGGCCATTGGGAAAGCCCGCCGGATCACAACCGGGATTAGTCAAGATTAAGGTGCCATTGACGAAACAGCCAAGCGCGCCTAAATCATTTTGGGCGGCCGCCGCAGTCGGTGCGATACCCGTATTCAGCCGCATCATTTCCGAGGGCGTACCGGTGCCGCCTGCCGCAAGACCCGGTGGTTGATTGACGTTCGGCACACCGGTCAGGAAGACCGTCACCAAATCGTTGCGGGGCACGGCAGGTACGGGCACACCGTAGAGTGCATTGATCAGCACCGGCAAGGTGGGATTAGTCACGTAGGTCAAAAAGTTGGTGGCATCATTTTTAGGCTTGGACGCATTGAATTTATCCTTGTCCTTAACACCGATCACGACTTCATTTACCAGCGGCATGCTTAGGCGCGAGACCTGAGCGTAGGCGCCGCCTTCCCTGCTGGCCGAGTTGTTGTCACTGCCAGGTGCGGGGTTGAGCAACCGACCTTGACGCAGACTGGCTGTCTGCCAACCACCGATAATACCGCTGCCATCACCATTCGCGGTCAAGCAAGTGGTCGGCACTTCGAGAATAAGAGCGGTAACGTTCTTATCGAATAATGTATTCGGCTCGGAGTTTCTGGCGCCTAACGGGTTGAGGTTCACAAGGTCGAAAATTTCGCCCACGTTTACATAGAAAGGCTCCTTACGCTGACCCACGAATACCTTGCCTTGCGTAGCAGCATCGGTCGTGCAACCGGGAATGTTGACGTTGAAGATATGATTTGTGGCGTAACCCGGATAATCGGGAATCGACTTATTGCCAATGTTGTCCGCTGGCTTGTTAAACGTAGTGGTTGTGCCATCCGTGGAGTTTGTTGCAAGCCCGGAAGTGCCGAAGCCCGAGCGACGATCACCTCTTACGGCCCTTACCGTGTAGGTCTCGACAATATTCAAAGGGCTGGCGGTAGTAATACCAGGTCCGAACGGAGCGACATTGATCAGCGGTACGGAGACCATTTGGCCATCGCCCGTATCGACCTTGATGTCTTGCAGGGTATTCTTGAAGCGGAACTGAAAGGTGAGATCCTCCTTGGCATCGGCGTTATTGTCGATGTGCATCTCATAAAGGGCATCGGGATCCATGAAAAAATAATTCGGACCACCGTAGGCATCCTGAAATGGCTGGTAGTTAGCGATCAGAGTGGTAAAGCTCGCGCGCCCGGTTTCATAACTTCGGAACATATACCAGTCGGTGCCGTCCACCTTCGGTTGCTCGGTGATGAACGGTGCTTCGCGGTGGCTGGAGGCGTGTGCAGTAATACCGGTGGCCGCAAATAAGGCGGTTCCAGCGGCGATAAGGGGGGCAATTTTGCGAATTTTCAAGAGCAATCTCCTTTGCATGTACAGGGTTTATGGGGGGAGGTACTAACTCTATACGCAGCTTATAGCGACATCGGATGTTTTATGTTTACAGAACTACATCCCGGACTCAGCCGCGTCCATCCAAACGAACGTTCGCTACGTATAGGGTTAGTAAAGCTAGTAAAGAATCGACTTCCGGAAAGGTTGATATAGAATGGCTGTATGGATGCTGAAACGAAATCGACCGCCGCGGACGAACAGGCAGCTATTGATGTTGAGGATAATTTCCGCGCCATGATAACGTCTATCGCACATAAAAACGAAGCGGCATTGGGCACATTCTACGATACGACTATCGCGCGCGTGTATGCGGTCGCCCTGCGCATCACCAAGCGGGCGGAAGCGGCCGAAGAAGTGGCGAGCGATGTCTATCTACAGGTTTGGCAGCAGGGCGAGCGCTTTGACACGTCACGCGGTAGCGTAATGGCTTGGCTATTAACTATATGCCGTAGCCGAGCGCTTGATTATCTGCGGCGCAGAGACAAAGCGGAGTCACACCCCGAGCCTGAGACCTTGCGACCCGATTTGCAGATCGATGAAAACGATCCACAGGATTTACTTTTGACAACGGAGCGTAGCAGCACCGTATATGCCGCGCTGGAAAGCCTGGCCCCAAACCAGCGGCAACTGATCGCCTTGGCTTTTTTCAAAGGTCAGAGCCACCAGGAGATCAGCGACTATACCGGCATGCCCCTAGGCACCGTGAAAAGCCACCTTCGCAAGGCCCTCAGTGTCTTGCGCGAGATGCTTTGCGACGATCCCGCAACCGTTTTGGGAAAAGTTCGATGAGCGAGCATAAATACACAGACGATGTTTTAGACAGTGACGCGTTGGCGAGACTGCTACTTGCCTTAACGCCGGTTGAGCTGGAAACTGACCGCAAGAATGCCGTGCTTGCCAAGGTATTGGGAAAGATTCATGCCGATGTGAAAAAAATTTCCCGGCTCGACTTTCTAACTATCCACGCCGATGAAGGCGTGTGGACAGCACTCACCCCGCTGGTGGAAATGAAGCTACTGTACATCGACAAGTCCACGCAGAGCCGATCGTT
>JBDSMM010000047.1:0-11640 GCA_039915825.1 Gammaproteobacteria bacterium
ATCTCGTCAAGAATCTGCACGGTAATTTTTTTGCGAGTAAGGGTCGGTCCGGTAATTTTTACCAGTTTGCGCTTGAAAAGATTGCCCGACACCAACAAGAAGTAAACGGTAAAAATAACTATAATAATCTGGCCAATCAAGGCCAGCAAACCCATGGTTCCTACCCAGAAATAATCACGGATATTGACCCTTGGCTCTGCGATTTGCACGCGTGGGACATTTTTATTTGCGGTATCGCCGGTAGCCACGGCAGCGGCCTGCTCGATCTCGCTGGCCGCCTTCTGGACTTTATCGAGCGTAACTCCCTTGCTTCTCCCCTCTTGCAGTGAGTGACTCAACTTATGCGCAGCCGCAGGTAATTGTGTCACGACGGCGGAGAGATCATCGCTTAAGGTATAAACCGAGTAACTAATCCCGGTTATGATCGCGATGAGCACGACGGCAGCGCCGAGAAAGCGAGGGATCTTCCATTTTTCCAAGCGTGTTACGAGTGGCCCTAATGCATAGCTGATTAATATACTGAGCACCAGCGGAATGAGAACCTGTTGCGCCCAATGCAAGGTGAAGATAACGGCTAAAACGGCTAATACCCCCAGCGCGACATTGCGCGGATCTGTGTGTGTGGGTAAGGGAGGTGTTGCAGGCTCGTCAAGGGAGGGAGTTACAGTGTCTTTAAGGTCGTCAAGCGAAGATGTGCTGGTCATGCGCTCGCTTCCTTATACTTTAAGCTGGCAATATTTTAATGGTAACTGGGGAATGGGTTCTATATACGTCATCATTTGAGATCGAATGTTGCCTGCGATACCTCAGCCCGTGGCGCCAACGAAGCCGCCACGGGCGAAAGGATGCCGACTTATCCTTTTTTAGCTCCCACCACGACCAGCACAATTCCACCGACGAGGGCTAAGCCACCTAACAAGGGCGGCAATGGAATGGTTTTTTTGGTCTCGGCGGTCGCCTGGATAGGCCCTAGATCTATGACATTCTCGTGCGTCGTATAGGTAATACCTTGGTAAGCGAGGGCTACGATGCCAAGAACGATCAGAATAAGACCGGTAATTGTTGTTGATTTAATGACACTATCCTCCTTGGTTATAGTTTTTGAATGGCCGCCTACAGTGGCGCATTAAAAACCTACCTCATTCTAAATGTGTACTGGGTTTATAATGCTTTACGGCCCTGAATGACCCGGATTAAAACAACGATAATAGCGATTACCAACAGGATGTGAATGTAGCCGCCGATTGCTGATGAGGTCACTACACCTAACAGCCAGAGCACCAATAGAATTATGGCGATAGTCCAAAGTAGATCCATGTCCAGCTCCTTTTTTAAACTTGGATGTCGATTGACACATTATTGTGAGTGCTACGCCTCCTATTAAGCGACATCTTGAAAATAAATGCAAATACGCTCTACTTATTTTCAGGACAGGCTACTACGGCAAGCAGCTTGGTTAAAACCCATCGTTAATAGCACGATTTCGTGAGCGCTGAAGCTTCCTGGTAAGGCTTGTTGGCTGACAAAAAACTCTGAATCAATACCACGGACGACGTTGCTGCGCGCAAATTTACAAATTGGTAACGCACTTTGCGTTATTCGCCAAGATAACTCTGCCGCACGCGTGGATTATCGAGCAGAGCCTGCGCCGAATCAGTCAGGGTTATCAGCCCGTTTTCCATCACATAGGCACGCTGGCTGATCTCCAAAGCGCGCTTTGCATTTTGTTCGACGAGCAACACGGTTACCCCTTCAGCCGATATTTGTTTGACAGTTTCGAATATCTTTTGCACCAGCAGCGGGGCCAAGCCCATACTGGGTTCATCCAACAGCAGCAGTGTTGGTCGGCTCATCAAGGCGCGCCCCATTGCCAGCATTTGTTGCTCGCCACCGGACAAGGTGCCGGCCTGTTGATTACGCCGCTCTAACAGTCGGGGAAAAAGGCCGTACATGCGCCGCTTGTCGCGCGCGATCTCCTTTGAATCGTTCCTGCTGTAGGCGCCCATATCGAGGTTTTCTTCAACACTGAGCCGCCCAAAAATGGCGCGCCCTTCGGGGACAACAGCGATGCCTTTTTTTACTAACATATGGCGGGGTTTCCCGATCAAGGCCTCGCCTTGATAAATAATTTTGCCTGCTACCGGATTCAGCAAGCCGCAGAGTGCTTTGATGGTCGTGGTTTTTCCGGCGCCATTGGCCCCGATCAAGCACACTAATTCACCGGTGTTAATCACCAGGTCGATTCCTTTCACGGCCTTGATCCCGCCGTAAGAAACGACCAACTGACTCACTTCAAGTAAACTCAAGCCACGGCTCCGCCGAGGTAGGCCTCAATTACCTGTGAATTACGTTGCACTTCCGCAGGAATACCCTCGGCAATCTTTTGCCCGTGATCGAGCACGACCACACGATCACACAATCCCATCACCAGCTTGACGTCATGCTCGATGAGCAGGATCGTAACGTGCGCATTACGAATCTTTTGTATTAATTGCTTTAGCTCCACTGTTTCACTTTGGTTCATTCCCGCAGCGGGCTCATCCAGCGCAAGCAGCACAGGCTCGTTTGCCAGGGCACGGGCGATTTCAAGGCGGCGCTGATCACCATAGGGCAGGTTTTTTGCGAGACTTTCAGCATGCCGCTCGAGGCCTACATACGCCAACAGTTCATAGGCACGTTGCAGAATTGCAGCTTCTTCACTACGCGTTTTTACTCCACGAAAAATAGCGCCGATGATGCCCGCGTGGGTGCGCACATGACGTCCCACCATGACATTTTCCAGCGCTGTCATGTTTGCGAACAGTCGAATATTCTGAAAGGTACGCGCTATGCCGAGTTGCGCCATTCGGTGCGGGCTTAACTGCCCGAGCACACGACCCTTCAGGTTAATATTCCCGGCCGTCGGGCTATAAAGCCCGGTCAGCACATTGAACAAGGTGGTCTTGCCCGCGCCGTTCGGTCCTATCAAACCGCAGATTTCACCTGAATATATAGAGAACGACACGGTATCCAGCGCAGTGAGGCCGCCAAAGACCTTAGTGATTTTCTCCATGCGCAACAGGGTTTCCCCGGTTGCCGCGTTCGTTGAAGAATTCAAGGGGCCGCTGTTACTTTTTGGCATCGTAAAGCGAATCTTGCTCTTGGACGGCCACGGCAGGTTCGGCTACCAACTCCCGACGTCTGCGACGCGACGGCAGCAGTCCCGCCGGTCGGAAAATCATGATTAAAATTAATGCCAGGCCGAACAGCAGCATGCGTAAGTCCGCCGGGTCTACCAGCTGGCGCCCAAATAAGTATTCCTGTACCACGCCGGTATAACGCATCGCCTCCGGGAAAACCGTAAGCAATAACGCGCCCAGGATAACCCCCGGGATATTTCCCATCCCGCCCAGCACCACCATACAAAGTATCATGATCGATTCAAATAAATTAAAACTCTCAGGGCTGATAAAACCCTGAAATCCCGCAAACAAGGCACCGCTGACGCCCCCGAAAGACGCCCCCATGACAAAGGCGAGGAGCTTGATATTGCGGGTATTGATACCGGTGGCTTCAGCCGCCACTTCGTCTTCGCGGATGGCGACCCAAGCTCGTCCGATGCGTGAGTTTTGCAGACGCAGGGAAATGAAGATGATCAACAAGGTAAGGGCCAGAAACAGATAATAATAATTAACCACGCCCGGAAACGTGATGCCGAAGAATTCGTGGGATTGATTCAGCGCAAAATCGTTTATGGCAATCGGATCGATTCGGTTAATCCCCTGCGGTCCATTGGTGATATTAATCGGCGCGTTCAGGTTATTGAGAAAGATGCGCACGATCTCGCCGAAGCCAAGCGTAACGATTGCCAGGTAATCGCCGCGCAAGCGCAAGGTCGGAGCGCCCAGTATCATGCCGAAGGTTCCAGCTACCATGGCCCCCAGCGGGATGATAGCCCAGAAAGGTAAATGTAATCCGAAGTGTGGTGAAGCCAGGAAGGCATATACATAAGCCCCAACGGCATAAAATGCGACATACCCCAAGTCCAGCAGTCCGGCATAACCGACTACGATGTTCAGGCCCAAGGCGAGCATGATATAGAGCAAGGCGAAGTCGAGGATGCGTACCCAACTACGACCCAGACTCATGTCTGCCAGAAAAGGCAGCAAGGCAAGCAGAATGCCGAGCGCAAGAAATGTGACCCACACGAATCGGCGATCTTGTTTGAGTTTATGCCAGGTTGCTGTCAAGTTAGGAATGGGTAAGTTAAGGATTGGGTTTGCCGGAGGTGGGGCGCTTAAGATCCGCTGAAGAGTAGAAGGACCCCTGCTTGGTCACGTCAGGCTCGTTCAGCGACACGCTCTCCCAGCAGACCGGAAGGACGCAAGGTCAGCACCAGGATCAATACAAAAAAGGCAAACACGTCCTGATAGTGACTACCGAGGAAACCACCTGATAATGGGCCGATATAGCCTGCCCCCATGCTTTCGATCACACCCAGCAACAGTCCGCCCAGCATCGCGCCCGCGATATTGCCGATGCCGCCTAGCACCGCAGCGGTGAAGGCCTTGAGGCCCAGTAGAAAACCCATGTAGTAGTGAGCGAGGCCATAATAGGCACTGATCAATACCCCTGCAATGGCTGCCAGGGCTGATCCGATCATGAACGTTATCGAGATAATGCGGTTGATATTGACGCCCATCAAGCCCGCCACATCCGGGGCTTGGGCAGTGGCGCGCATGGCACGTCCAAGCTTCGTTTTATGCACTAATAGTAATAGCGCCAGCATCAGGCTAGCGGATACAACCACGATAACGATCTGTAAATCGGTAATGCTGGCGCCCGCTATTTCGTGGCGCGTAATCGGCAGTAGCGGAGGGAACGTAATATATTGTCTGCCCCAAATGATCATCGCCAGGTTTTGCAGCACGATGGATACCCCGATGGCGGTAATCAACGGTGCCAACCGCGGCGCTTTGCGTAGCGGACGATAGGCCACACGCTCGATGAGGTAACCCAGCATCACGCACACCGCAATTGCCGTCAGCAGGGCCAGAAATATAATCACCAGCCCCGGCAGGGCAACGCCGCTGCCCATCAAGACCCCAATGACAGCGAGGCTGACCATCGCGCCGATCATGACCACTTCCCCGTGAGCAAAATTGATCAACTCGAGGATGCCGTAGACCATGGTGTAGCCCAGTGCGACCAGTGCATACACGCTGCCTAACACCAGGCCGTTGATGAGTTGCTGTAAAAAAGTATCCAAGCGATTCAGAGGTTACTGCGTAACCGTTGCCTCCACATCCACAGGGACTGTACCCCCTAAGGTTTCCAGCGGCGACCATTCGCCATCATGCACCCGATAAAGCGTTACTGCACCGCCTTTGATATCGCCTTTATCGTCAAAACTGATGTGTCCGGTAACACCATCCTGGTCGGTTTTCATTAACATCGGTAGATATTTTTCGGGCTCTGCGGAGCCGGCTTTTTGCATGGCAGCGACTAACACCATAACTGCATCATAGGCATAGGGTGCGTAATTTTCGACCTTGCCATATTTGGCATTAAATTTTTCTTCAAAGACTTTACCGTTGGGCATCGTAGCAAGCGGCAGCCCTGGGGTGGAGGCTATAACCCCCTCCGCATCACCACCCGCTATTTTTATAAATTCCGCGCTTTGCATACCGTCTCCACCCAGCAATTTAGCGGTTAATCCCAATGAGCGCATTTGTTTGATCATGGGACCGGCCTGGACATCCATGCCGCCGTAAAACAAGACGTCAGGGTTTTTAGCTTTAATGGAGGTCAAGATAGCGGAAAAATCCGTGGACCTATCGGTCGTGTACTCATGCGCGACAATTTCAGCACCCGCATCCTTGGCGGCCCGTTCAACTTCATCGGCCAGGCCTTGGCCATAAGCAGTACGATCATCGATGATGGCCACTTTTTTAGCACCCATCTTGGCTACTGCGAAGCCGCCCAGCACTTTGCCTTGTTGCAGGTCATTCGTCATCACGCGGAAGGCCGATTTAAACCCTTGCGCGGTGTATGCAATCGCCGTCGAGGACGGTGAAATTTGTGGAATACCTGCCTCGCTGTAAATTCTGGAGGCAGGAATGGACGCGCCTGAGTTGTAGTGGCCGATAACACCTTTCACCTGTTGATCCACGAGTTTTTGCGCCACGATCGTGGCAGTCTTTGGATCACCTTGATCGTCTTCGCTCACTAGCAGAAGTTTGATCTTTGTTGCGCCTATTACCACCCCTTTGGCATTGAGTTCATCAATGGCCATGCGGGCGCCGTTTTCATGATCCTTTCCCAAATGGGAAATGGGGCCCGTAAGTGGGAATGCGGAGCCAATTTTAATAACCGCTGCTCCGGAACCATCCTCTGGAGATTTTTGATCACAAGCGGCGAGACCGAGCGCGAGTACTAGCGTGGATAGCCCGATAAACGGATACGATTTCACAGTGGATGCTTCCTTTATGGGTTGGCCGCCTGCGGGTGGATACTTATTATGAAAACACTCGTATGTAAAAAAACGCCTTTGATTGAGCGGTGTTTGGAGTAATTGTAACGGTATTTTGCCACTTTAAGGCAGCTTCACAGATTAAGCTATCCCTTAAGAGTCGCTAATGTTGACCTTGAACTCGGCTTAGCTCATAAAAAAAGGCCTAGGAAACCTAGACCTTTACATTATGGTACCGAGAGTCGGAGTCGAACCGACACGGTGTCACCACCACTGGATTTTGAGTCCAGCGCGTCTACCAGTTCCGCCATCCCGGCACTTTTAGCAGTATAAATGAAATACGTCATGGATTTCATCCTGCTGATAGAGAAGTTTACCCAATCCATGCCTGACACCTTGCGAGGGTGCGGGCAACAGGCAGTCGAAGCTGGTATTATGCGTACTCATGCGCCGCAGCGATTTTTATTTTGATCTCCCGCCTTCGTTAATTGCCCAGCATCCGCCTCCGCAGCGTAATCAGAGCCGTCTGCTCTTGCTTAATGGGCAAGACGGCCACCTGGAAGATCGTCAATTTACAGACTTGCCCAAGATGCTCAAACCCGGCGATTTGCTGGTATTTAACGATACCCGCGTGATGAAGGCGCGTCTGCTCGGCCATAAGCATAGCGGCGGCAAGGTTGAGGTTCTGGTTGAGCGTATATTGGATGAGCATCGTGTGCTCGCCTTGGTGCGCGCAAGTAAACCTCCACTCGCAGGCAGCCGCTTGACAATATTACCCGCACACAACGATTCCCGCTTGCCGGGTAATAAGAGATCAGTGTCCGTCGAGATTACAGGCCGACAAGATAATCTGTTCGAGCTTTATTTCGACGACCCGCGAACCGTGCCCGATATTCTCGATGACATTGGCGAGGTACCGCTGCCACCGTATATCTCCCGCCGCGCCTCAATCGAAGACCAGGACCGCTACCAAACAGTTTACGCCCGCAAGACAGGCGCCATTGCCGCGCCCACTGCCGGGTTGCATTTTGATCAGGCATTATTGGATGCATTGGCCAGCCAGGGAATTGAGAATGCGTTTATTACACTGCATGTAGGTGCCGGCACCTTTGAACCCATGCGCGTAGACAACATTGAAGACCACAAAATGCATTCCGAGCATATAACGGTGTCGCAGTGCGCATGCGAGCAAGTGCGAGCCGCTCGCGCCCGTGGTGGCCGCGTCATAGCCGTGGGCACCACCAGCGCTCGCGCACTGGAGAGTGCTACGCGCATCACCGGCAGGATTGAACCCTTTAGCGGCGAGACAGACATTTTCATTTATCCCGGCTATCGTTTTAACAGCATGGATGCGCTGATTACCAATTTTCATTTACCAGAGTCGACCTTGCTGATGTTGGTGTGCGCCTTCGCCGGTAACGATAATGTGATGAGCGCCTATCAACATGCCATTGGTCAACACTACCGTTTCTTTAGTTACGGCGATGCGATGTTCGTGTTGCCACAGTCAGGTTACAAATCTAAATGAGCAGAATGATTCTACTTTTGACTTGTCTCGTTGCTATCGCATCGCCGCTTTATGAAATTTGAATTGCTGACAACCCAGGGTCGGGCTCGGCGCGGACGCGTGATATTCGAGCGCGGCAGTGTGCAGACACCGGCCTTCATGCCCGTGGGCACCTATGGCACGGTAAAGGCCATGACGCCGGAGGAATTACTTTCCAGCGGGGCGGAGATCATTCTCGGTAATACGTTCCACCTGATGCTGCGCCCCGGCACGGATGTCATCGCCGCACACGGCGACCTGCACAATTTCATGCACTGGCAAGGCCCCATCCTCACCGATTCCGGCGGTTTTCAGGTATTCAGCCTGGGCGCCCTGCGCAAAATATCCGAACAAGGCGTGACCTTTCGCTCACCGGTGAATGGCGATCAGGTCTTTCTAGGGCCAGAGGAATCCATGGCGGTGCAGCGAAGTTTGGGCGCCGACATCGTTATGGTGTTTGACGAGTGCACTCCCTACCCTGCCGATGAACAGACAGCACAGACCTCTATGGAGCTATCGCTACGGTGGGCGGCGCGCAGCCGGAACGCGCATGCGGATAACCCTGCTGCCCTGTTCGGCATCGTACAAGGTGGTATGTACGAACACCTGCGTGCGCTATCTCTGCAAGGCTTGTTGGAGATAGGTTTTGATGGCTATGCCATCGGCGGTCTTTCGGTGGGGGAAACGAAGGCTGAGCGGGAACGGATTCTGATGGGCCTGCTCCCGCAAATGCCCGCCGACCGGCCGCGCTATTTAATGGGCGTGGGCACACCGGAAGATATCGTCGAGGCCGTGCAACTGGGTATTGATATGTTTGATTGCGTAATGCCGACGCGCAATGCGCGCAACGGACATCTGTTCGTCCACGCGGGCAACATCCGCATCCGCAACAGCCAATATCAATTCGATACGCGGCCGCTTGATGAAGGTTGCCCATGCTACACCTGCCGGAATTACAGCCGCGCTTACCTGCGCCACCTTGACAAGAGCAATGAAATCCTCGGTGCGCGGCTCAATACTATTCATAATTTATATTACTATCAGGAATTAATGAGCGGCCTGCGCACGGCCATTAATGAAGGCAAATTAGACCTCTTTATAGCCGAGTTCCATGCAAAACGCGCGCAAAGCCCGCTCGCTGTGGCATAATTCGCACCTTGTAAACTTAGCAGTTGCCAGCTTCAGCTTGACCTGGACCTGAACGGGAATTTGCCGTATCCAACCTGGAATACCCTTACAATGGCCATCGCATAGGCCACGGACTTTGTAACTTGAATTGTCTACACCACCCAGCATAGGAAAAATTATGAGTTTTTTTATCGAAGATGCCTTGGCACAAACTGCGCCCGCGGCGGGCCCCGCTAACGAATTAATGAGCTTCTTACCCCTCGTTATTATTTTCTTGGTGTTCTATTTCCTGCTGATTCGCCCACAAATGAAGCGTGCGAAGGAACATAAAGCCCTGGTGTCAGCCCTGGACAAAAACGATGAAGTGATAACCAGCGGCGGGTTGTTGGGCCGCATCACTGAGCTCGGGGATGACTTCGTCAGCGTCGAGATCAGCGACGGCGTCTACGTCAAGGTGCAACGACAGGCAGTTGCGACTGTGTTGCCCAAGGGCACTATTAAAAGCATGTAACAATTTATCCTTGTCGTCTCGCCGGAATTAATTTCATGACCAATCAGTACCCGCTCTGGAAGTATTTACTTGTCCTGGTTGTTGTCGTTGGCGGCTTCATCTATGCCCTCCCTAACATTTACGGCGAAGACCCGGCGGTGCAGATTTCCCCCACCCGCTCTACCGTAATCGACGCCAGCACCCAGAAAAAGGTTCAAGACCTGCTTAAGCAGGCATCGGTCAGCTATAAATCCATCCGCCAGGATGAGCGCGCACTGCTGGTACGTTTCAACAATGGCGAGAATCAGATCAAGGCTAAAGATATTATCCGGGACGGCTTGGGCGATGGTTACATTGTCGCTCTCAATCTTGCGCCCACCACGCCTAAATGGTTGCAGGCAGTGGGTGCGGCGCCCATGTATCTCGGCCTTGATTTGCGAGGCGGCGTACACTTCCTGATGGAAGTCGATATGGACGCCGCCGTCAAACAATCCGAAGAACGCTACATGGGCGATTTGCGTATCCTGTTGCGCGATAAAAAACTGCGCTACGTCACCATTGCGCGCACCAACCGTGGCGTGGAACTAAAATTCCGCAGTAAGGAAGAGCGTGACAAGGCAAACGATATTATTCATGAGGAATTTCGCGACCTCATACTGAACGGCCGCGATGCCGCCGGTGAGTATTATCTAACCGCATCCGTGGGCGAAGCAGAGCAGCGCGAAACCCGCAAGCTTGCCCTGCAACAGAACATTACGACGTTGCGCAATCGCGTCAACGAATTGGGTGTTGCCGAGCCTATTATTCAGCAACAGGGTGATAACCGCATCGTCGTGCAATTGCCCGGTGTGCAGGACACCGCGCGCGCCAAGGAAATTCTCGGCGCTACAGCCACCCTGGAATTTCGCCTCGTGGATGAAACCCACAATGTCGATGAAGCTGTAGCGGGCCGGGTACCCGCCGGCGCCAAACTTTACAAGCAACGCGATGGTGGTTTTGCATTGCTTAAAAATCAGGTGATGTTGACCGGCGACTACATCATCGATGCTGCCTCCGGCATCGAACAGCAGTCCGGTGGTGCGGCGGTGTTCATTACGCTTGACGCCAAGGGCGGCAACATCTTCAGCAGTATTACGAAAGACAACGTCGGCAAGCTGATGGCTGTGGTGTTTATCGAAACAAAAACCGAGACACATACGTTAAACAATCCGCAAGAACTAGAGGGCTGTCCGGCCAAAAATATCATCAAACGAACGGTCGAAGGCAATCAGGAAAAGATCTCCTGCAAGGTTGAAGAAGTCATCAACATGGCGACCATCCGCGAACAGCTGGGTAAGCGTTTCCAGATTACCGGTCTTGATAGCACCACTGAGGCACGCGACCTGGCCCTGTTATTACGCGCCGGCGCCCTGGCCGCACCCATTGATATCATCGAAGAGCGCACCGTTGGCCCTAGCCTCGGCGCGGAAAACATTGCCAAAGGCTTTAATTCCACCATGATCGGTTTCGCCGCCATCGCACTGTTCATGGCCTTTTACTACCGCATGTTTGGTGTCATTTCCAGCATCGCGCTGGCGGTGAATATTATTTTGCTCATTGCGGTATTGTCGATGCTGCAAGCCACGCTCACCCTGCCCGGCATCGCCGGTATCGCGCTCACCGTCGGTATGGCCATCGATGCGAATGTGTTGATCTTCGAGCGAATACGCGAGGAATTGCGCAATGGAAATAGTCCGCATGCGAGTATCCATGCGGGCTACGATCGGGCCTTTGACACCATCGTCGACTCCAACATCACCACCTTGATCGCCGGGCTTGCCTTATTCTGGCTGGGGTCCGGCCCGATACGCGGTTTCGCCGTGACGCTGTGCATCGGTATTTTGACCTCGATGTTCAGCGCCGTTATGGTGTCGCGCGCCATCGTCAATCTCAGCTACGGCAGACGCCGCAAGCTGTCCAAGCTGTCCATTTAAGCAAAGGATACTAACGTGGAATTTTTTAGGATAAAACGCGATATCCCGTTCA
>JBDSMM010000052.1:0-6437 GCA_039915825.1 Gammaproteobacteria bacterium
GCAGCCGTCAGCAAGCCCGGGTTTGAGAAACGATAGCCCAGCGCCTTGTCCAAAACGCCAGAGGGTTTGCTCAACGCTGATTCAGCTCAACGCTTTCATCGAATTTACCGACCACGTCAAAATTCCCCACCAGGGCTTTTCTTACCTCGTACTTAACGCTGACGAGGACTCCGGTAGAAATCCGGGTTATTGCAATATCCTTCGGGTTAACGTTTTCGACATCATTAATGTCCAGTCGTTTCATCAGAAGCTGCAGGATTTCAATACCGGGCTTGGCAGCTATATCAGGCTCGTTCTTGAGTGATGCAAGCGAACTGGTAACACTGAAATTTTCCAGATACATGGGTCCGACTCTAAGTGTAATCAAGGTAAAAAAGCCGATTAGCAGCAATACTATCACCAGACCTATCGCGGACATTCCGCGTTGTTTATTAATGGTATTCATGAAGCCCCCTCCTTACCAAGGAAATAAAATCTTACCCCAGATGCCTGGGAATCGACAGCCAATCAGACAAATGGTGATCCAATGTAGATCAGACTACGTCATTATGAACAGATTTATTTTATACTGGACCCGATACGCCCCCAAGCGATACCTCCATTAGACACATCCCAGTTCATCCAGACCAAAAAGGCCTTGCCGACGAGATTTTGTTCGGGAACCGTACCCCAGTAACGGCTGTCATTGCTATTGTCGCGATTATCGCCCATCACGAAGTATTCACCTTGCGGTACGGTGAACTCTCCTTCAAAGGAAGGCTGTCCCGCGCGCGTGAGTATCAGGTGCTCCACCTTGCCGAGGACTTCCTTGCTCAGGTCGGCACCCGTCATGCCCACGCCTGCCCCGACACCGGCATAAGGACCTGCCGCTTCCTGTTCCATGATTACACCGTTGATGCGCAGTTTCTTGTGATAATACGCAACCCGGTCGCCCGGCAGGCCGACCACGCGCTTGATGTAATCAATAGAGGGGTCGCTGGGATAACGGAACACGACAACATCGCCGCGCTCCGGCAGGCCTACATCTATTATCTTTTTATCTACGACCGGCAGGCGGATGCCATAGTTGAATTTATTAACCAGAATAAAATCGCCGGTCAGCAAAGTGGGCATCATCGAGTTTGACGGAATTCGAAACGGTTCGACGATGAAGGAACGCAACACGAGCACAGCAAGAATAACCGGGAAAAACGAGCGCGCATATTCGACCAGCAACGGCTCCTTGGGCAAGCGTGCAAGAGCTTCGGCGTTTGCTTCTGCACCGTAGGCGGCCAACATGCCCGCCTGCGCCCTGTGCCGGCGTGGCGCAAAGAAAACTGCGTCAATCAGCCAGATTACACCCGTTACTACAACTGCCAATACCAGAATGGTGGGAAAATCAAAATTCATTCAAGACCTCGCAATCATAAACAACATTTATTTTTTTCCAACGTGCAATACCGCTAGAAACGCTTCCTGTGGAATCTCCACGCTGCCGATCTGCTTCATGCGTTTCTTACCCGCCTTCTGCTTCTCGAGCAATTTGCGTTTGCGCGAAATGTCGCCGCCATAGCACTTGGCAATAACATTTTTACGTAAAGCCTTGACGGTCTGACGCGCGACGATGTGCGAGCCTATGGCCGCCTGGATGGCCACCTCGAACATCTGACGCGGAATGATTTCTTTCATCTTCTCGGTGAGTTCGCGCCCGCGTGTCATGCTGTGATCGCGATGCACGATCAGCGACAACGCATCGACGCGCTCACTGTTAATAAGAATATCGAGCTTCACCAGATTCGAACTTTGGAAACGCACAAACTTGTAATCGAGCGAGGCATATCCGCGGCTCACCGATTTGAGCCGGTCGAAAAAATCCATCACGACCTCATTCATCGGCATTTCATACGTCAATGCGACCTGATTACCCAGGTACTGCAAATTCTTTTGCGCGCCGCGCTTTTCGATGCAGAGTGTGATTACATTACCCAGGTATTGTTGCGGCACGAGAATATGCGCCTCGATAATCGGCTCGCGCATCTCCGCAATATAATTGACCTCAGGCAGTTTGGAAGGGTTATCGACATGGATAATCTCGCCCTTATTCGTAAGCACCTCATACACCACCGTGGGCGCGGTGCTGATCAGGTTTAGATTGTATTCGCGTTCCAGACGCTCCTGCACGATCTCCATGTGTAGCATGCCCAGAAATCCACAGCGGAAACCGAAGCCCAGAGCCTGTGAGGTTTCCGGCTCATAATACAGGGCCGCATCGTTCAGACGCAGTTTGGAGAGCGCCTCTCGAAACGCTTCGTATTCCTCGCCATCAATCGGAAACAGGCCGGCGAACACCTGAGGCTGTACCGCCTTGAATCCGGCCAGGGGCGCACTTGCCGGGCGCTCCACATGCGTAAAGGTGTCACCCACCGGTGCACCGTTGATTTCCTTGATACCGGCGATGATATAGCCGACCTCGCCAGCGCTAAGGCGGCCCGTTTCCTGACGTTTCGGCGTAAATATTCCGACCTTTTCCACCTGGAAACTGCGGCCTGTCGACATGACCTTGATCTTTTGCTTGGGCATGATCGTTCCCTGCATCACGCGCACCAGTGAATACACACCGACGAAATTATCAAACCAGGAGTCGATGATCAGTGCTTGCAATGGTGCATCCACATCGCCTTGGGGCGGTGGAATTCTGAGTATGAGCTCATCGAGCAATTCCTTTACGCCGAGACCGGTCTTGGCACTGACGTGCAAGGCATTACTGGCTTCAATACCAATAATCTCCTCAATCTCGTTGATTACGCGCTTGGGCTCAGCGGCGGGCAAGTCAATCTTGTTTAACACCGGCAGGACTTCAAGTCCCTGTTCGATGGCGGTATAACAATTAGCGACGCTTTGCGCCTCGACTCCCTGCGCGGCATCAACGACCAGAAGTGCACCTTCGCAGGCCGCTAGGGAACGCGAGACTTCATAGGAAAAATCGACATGGCCCGGTGTATCGATGAAATTCAGTAAATACGTTTCGCCATTCTGGGCCACATAATTCAACGAAACGCTTTGTGCCTTGATGGTAATGCCGCGCTCGCGCTCCAGGTCCATGGAATCCAGCACCTGAGCCGACATCTCGCGCGCGCTCAAGCCGCCGCAGATCTGAATAAAGCGATCAGCGAGCGTGGACTTGCCATGGTCGATGTGCGCGATGATGGAAAAATTACGGATGTGCGCAAGATCAGTCAAGGCGCCGCCTGGGTGAGGTCATCGGTAACGCCTTGGCTGTGGGTAGTGAAATAATTTGAGACAAACAGGAAGACGGCCCAGTTGAGAATTTATTAAAGACCGATAGGTAAGGCACGCCGTTTTCCGTCACTACAGTGGTTCAACTGATACAGCTTTGAAAGGCATCCTTCATGGTAGGGCGCATTATACCGGAGCGCGAGGTAAAGCTACATTGCTGTACTTGACGGTCCGGCAGCGGGTGGGTTACGTGTCCGTACTTCAATTTTAAAAATTTAGTTGGAATGACCTGTTTGGTGCTCTTGGTTCCTGGGGCCAAACCCCAGAAAAACAAAAGCCAGCGCGGGGCTGGCCTTTGTTGTCGCTTACTGTTGGCTGTTAGGATTTAGGCAACGAGAGTATAAAATCCGCCAGCTTTTCGATATCGGCATCGGTGACGCGCGGTGAATACGGAGGCATAACTGCGGTTCCCCAGCGACCGGTACCGCCAGTATGTATCCACTTTACCAAAGCCGCACGGGCAGCAGGATCACCCTTGTACTTCGCTCCAATATCATTCCAGGAAGGACCGATGATCTTGCGCTCCACATTATGGCAAGCGAAGCAGCCGCTCTTCTTGGCCAAGGCCGTGCCCTCTTCCATGCTCAAGGCTGTGCCTTGCGCAGCGGCGGGGGCAGTGCTTTGTGCCTCAGGTGCGGCCCCAGCGGGTGCAGGTTCCGCTGTTGCTGGTGCAGGCTCGGCAGGGGCAGTGGCTTCCGGCGCAGTTGCAGCAGGCGGAGCGGCCTCTGGCGCCGGCGCGGTTTCAGCGGCAGGCGCAGCAGGTGCCGGCATTACCGGCGTGGCTTGATCAGGTGTTACTGTCTCGGTCGAAGATGTAAGTGTTGCATCCTCCTCCTTATTGCAGGCAGTGACGGCAAGGGCCAGCAAGGCGGTGATTAAAATGGAATATTTCATTTCACATCCCTCAATTTTTAGTGATTAAGTCCAGTGGTTTAAAGTTATTGGGTATTTGTACTATGAGTTATCTTTAACATGCAGGGCTTCCGATAGATACCGTTTCGTTCGGCACCTTGGGCTCACTCACTGGTTGTCTCCCCCGGCAGTTGCAGGCGATGAGGGCGCTTCGGCTTCAGGTGAAACGGGAACTGGGTCAGGCTCAACAGGAACCGAGCTTAGGGCCGGTTGATTATCCGTTCTCTGAGTTTCTTTGGTGAAAACGTAATAGCCAATGTACAACAATGCCAGGGTCAGACCTATCACAACGACTACTCCCGTAAGGGCGAGTTTGCTGCTATTGATGCTGGTAAATTTCATGGCCTGCCCTCCGCCCCTTATCCACGCTGGCGATAACGCTGGATACGGCGCGGCTCGCGGTAAGGGGATTAATATTGACAGTGGCCGCCGCATCCTGCGACGGCACTGTCTTTGTTCGCGCTGAGCTTATGCGCTTATTAACTACGGCACAGAATACGATCACTATGACGATACTGACAAATTGGTCATAACAGTTATACGATTACTGAATTCTTCTTCCTGAAAAATGTTTCATTGGTATACCTGTTTTAAAAATGATTACTCGGTTGCAGGTGCAGGCGCTACATTAACGGTAGTGTCACCTTCGGGTGCTGGGGCAGCAGGTGTTACATTAACGGTAGTGTCACCCTCGGGTGCCGGGGCAGCAACTTCAGGGGCCGGAACATTAATAACAGTGTCGCCTTCAGCGGGAGCAACTTCGGGGGTTGGGGTAACGACCGTGTCACCTTCTTCATTGCTGCAAGCAGTCAGAGCGAGCGCCAGTAACGCGGTGATTATAATGGATGGTTTCATTTCTATATTTCCTCGATTAGCTTATTAGAATAATCGGCCTTGCTGATTGAATTCAGGCCGTGTGTAAATTCTAGCAGATTTTTTTTCAAACTGTTACCAAGCCTTACTACATTGTGTCCTTGAGCCCACCCCAGTGGTCGCTTGAAACCAGGCTTATCCCACAGTTTACGGGTTACCGGAAGAAGCTTGCGAGGTGACCCGTTTGATATCCGGATCTTTCCACGAACCTTTTATGGTGTATTGATAAGCTGTAATGTCGTCAATCTGGGATTGAAAGATTTTCTGCGCCAAAAATACCGCGGCCCCGGCAACCGGGCCGCCGGCAAGAGTTGCCGCCAATGGCAGGCTGGCACCGATTTGCGGCTTTACCATCACCATTTGATCGTAATCCTTGGCAGCTAGCCCCGTGCGCCCGGTAACGGAAATAATGGCGGATGGGCCTTTCATTAGTAGATTATTAGTGTAGGCATTGCCGTCTTTTAGGGCGAATTCGCTGACGATGCTGTCGAAAGCGAAGCCCTTTTTGAACAAATCGCTGAAATCAAGGCTGAGCCGACGCGGCAGGGCTTGAATGCTCAACAATCCGAACACCCGGCCCGCACCCGGATCAATGTCCAGAAAGCGCCCCTTCCCGATGTTCATGGCCAGCGTTCCATTCAACCGTGCCAGCGCAAAGTCCATTGGCGCCCCCATCCAGTGTGCGGTTAGATCGATATGCATCTTGCCTTCCGCAATATTCGTGTCATAGCCAAACGCACCCAAGGCCTTGCCTAATTCCTCACCTTCAACCTCGAAATCAAACCGGGATACCCGCTGGCCGCCTTCGTTTACCCAGTCGCCCTGACCGGTAACATTCATCGCGGGGGCGCGCAACTCGAGAACATCGACATGCATGCCAGAGGCACGTTTCGAGGTTTCCAGCTTAAGCTGTCCCAACTCCATCTGACCGTATTTGAAACTTTTGCTGCTGACCTGTAAAGACGGCAGCCGGCTCGGGTCTAAGGTGCTGTCTTGAGTACCTTCATCCTTGGACTTGGCCAGGTGCAGACGTTCAAAGTCCATCGTCCAAGCGGTATCAGCGGCCTGCGGCACGAGAACAGTGCCTGCCACCTGATCACTACTCACACTCAGCTTCCATTGCGTCGTCGTCTTGGTAGTCTCGATTCGGGCATCGGTAAACTCCTGTTTAAATGCCTCCACTACAGCAACTTTCACATCGAGGTTGGCAAGTTTTTGCAGGATGCCCGAGGCAGTGTTGTTACCCGATGCCGGAAAGACTTCGTTCCAGGCATCCAGCGAAAAGCGCGGCAAGCTCCCGCTAATAGCCAGCCCTAGCGGCGGAAGTGCAGGGGCTTGGCCACCGCCGAATTTCAGTGCGCCGCGCGTGACATCCG
>JBDSMM010000062.1:0-2644 GCA_039915825.1 Gammaproteobacteria bacterium
CGCCAATAAACGCCAGCGGCATTGACCCTGCCAGAAACGGCCACAGCGCCCGCCACGAAAAATAGCCGGCCTGCGAGAAGCGGATCGTACCAATACCGGCCACCAGGATATTCAGCACCAGGGCCGTTGGCTTCATTACATCGGGGGCAACACCCAGCAAGGCCATCGCCGCGATGTAGGCCGATGCGCCCCCGTGCCCAACGGAGGAATAGAGCACGGCGGCCGCAAAGATGAGGATAGTAAGATAGGTGAGGTCAGCTACAGGCATTTATCGCTCATTATTATGAGATGCTGCTTCGATGACTCTGCATAATAGCGGAATTGCCCTCATAACCGCTTGGATGCTTGCTAATGGGGCATAATATGGGTTGACTGAGGGTTCCACCTACATTCTCACGGAGTAACGGATTTAACCGGGATCAAACAGATGAATGCAACTGAACTATTGATGCTTTACTCAATGGTGTTTGAATACACCAGTGACGCCATCATGATCACCGATACCGAAAATAATATTATCTCCGTCAATCCGGCTTTTACCAAGATCACGGGCTATAGCGCGGAAGAGGTCATCGGCAAGAACCCCAGGATTTTGAGCTCCGGCCAGCAGGGTCCCGAATTTTATAAAGAACTATTCGACAGCCTAAAAACGTGTGGCCAATGGCAAGGTGAGATTTGGGACCGGCGCAAGGACGGTGCGCTATACGCGGAGTGGCTGACTATCAGCACGGTGCGCGATAGTCAGGGTCAAATAAGTCATCACATCGCAATATTTTCCGATATTACCAGCCGCAAGCAGAAGGCGGAACGCAATGAATACCTCGCCCATCACGATGCCCTCACGGGCCTGGGCAATCGCCTGCTGTTGGAAGATCGTATTAAAGGTGCGCTGCTGCATGCCCGGCGCGACCACAGGTTGACCGCGGTATTGTATCTGGACCTTGATCGCTTCAAACACATCAACGACAGCTTGGGTCATGATGTCGGCGATGTGTTATTACGGGAAGTTGCAGAACGCCTTTCCGCTTGCGTGCGCGGCGTGGATTCAGTGCTGCGCCTGGGCGGAGATGAGTTTGTGCTAGTGCAAAATATTGGCGAGGCAAGCGATGCCGAGCTGATCGCGAGCACGGCCCTCGCTGCCGTGGCCAAGCCTTTTATGATCAAAAAACATCGGCTTGATATCAGTTGCAGCATCGGTATCTGCGTGGCTGCAAGCGACAAAGCTGAGGCGCAGTCGCTCGTTAATAATGCGGATCGCGCCATGTATCATGCCAAGCATCTGGGCGGCAATCGTTACCAATTTTATTCTGAAAATGTCACACTGCTACGCAGCCCGGTGAGCGATAAAATAGTCTAGTGAAAACGCCTCCATAATATATAGGGAGCGTTAATCCATATATACAGTCTATGTAGGCAGCGACCTTATCTCCTCGTCAATGCCTCACGGCCTCAGAAGATAAGCAATCATTTCGACTTAGTACAGGAGTTCACAAGCATCATGGATAATGCACCTAACCCCAGCCCCGATTTACCCCTAGCTACTGACGCTGAACGCTTCAAAAAATGGGCGCAGGGCTACGGGGTCGTTCGCCATGCCGAAGCCACGCAAAAGTGGGTTGGCGCCGTATTAGATAAGTTGGCTCAGCAGGGCGTGAGCGGCGATCGGGCCGATCCTCTGGAGCTATTAATAGCCGCCGACCGTTTAACCAATGCCGCCCTGTGGCTGGTCGTGCACATGACCTACGCGCGCCGCGTGCGGCTGGACGGCAAGCCGCTGCGGCAGGAAGAGTTCAAGCCCGATCCGCAGGGCCACACCGGCGGTTCGCTCAATATGGTGCCGGCCTATGTCGGCTATATGCTCGCCAATACGCTGAGCGGCATCACGCGCAGTTGGATCATGGGCCAGGGCCACACCGTAGCGGCCATCGACAGCGTTAATTTATTGCTGGATAACATGCGCCCCGAGCACGCCGAACGTTACGACCTGAGCGAGCCGGGCCTGACACGTTACGTCAACGATTTTTATTCCTATAAACTGAATGATACCGGCAATCAGGACTCGCCGCTCGGCAGCCACGTAAACATCAACACCGCGGGCGGCGTGCTGGAAGGCGGCTATCTGGGATTTGCCGAGCTACAGTATGTGCACATGCCCTTGCCTGACGAACGGCTGGTGGCCTTCCTTTCCGATGGCGCCTGGGAGGAACAGCGCGGCTCGGATTGGGCGCCGCATTGGTGGCGTGCCGAAGATTCCGGTTTGGTCGTGCCGATACTCATCAATAATGGGCGGCGTATCGATCAACGCGTGATGATTGCGCAGGAGGGCAGCCTGCGCAGCTTCGAGCAACACCAGAAGGTGCACCACTTCGATCCTGTTGTCTTCGACGGCCGCGATCCGGCGGCTTTTGCCTGCATGATCATCGAGGGCGAATATCTGTTGAGTGAACGCGCGCAAAAAATCCAGGCCGGGTCGGATAGTTATCCTGCGCGCATGCCTTATGGCATTGCCGTGACGGAAAAGGGCGCGGGGTTTTATGGCGCGGGCACCAATGACGCGCACAATCTACCCTTGGGCGGCAATCCGCACCAAGACCCGGTGGCGGCGCGCCGCTTCAACGACAGCGCCAAGGCCTTGTACGTGCCC
>JBDSMM010000010.1:0-5996 GCA_039915825.1 Gammaproteobacteria bacterium
ACGGCCTTCCGCATCGGTATTCAAAATCTCAATGGTTTGCCCGGATAAACTGGTGACGATATCGCCAGGTTTGATCGCGCTGCCGCTGGGCATATTTTCCGTGCTGGGGATCACGCCCACCACGTTAAGCGGCAATTGCAATTGCGCACAGGCTGCGAGCGTGCCGAGTACGCTGGCGGCCCCGGACATGTCGTATTTCATTTCGTCCATGGTCGCGGCGGGTTTAATGGAGATGCCGCCGGTGTCGAAGGTAACCCCTTTGCCCACGAGGACGATGGGTTTTTCGCCTTTTTTACCGCCTTGATATTCGAGTGTGATCAACTTGGCGGGCTCGTGCGAACCGCGCGCCACGGCGAGCAGGGAACCCATGCCGAGTTTTTCCATGGCCGCTTCGTCGAGCACGCTAACCTTGATCTTCGGTTGCTCTTTTTGCAGGGATTTGGCCTGTTTGGCGATATAGCCGGGCGTACAGATATTGCCGGGAAGGTTACCCAGATTTTTTGCCAGATCCATGCCATCAGCAATCGCCACGCCTTCGCGCACGGCACGTTCGCTGACGCTCACATCGGCGCGATGGGGGATATTAAAAGTAAGCGTGGAGAGTGCATAAGGTTTGCCGTTTTTCTTGCTTTTGAGTTGATCGAACCTATATAGGGCACCACGGCTGATCTCAACTGCCTGGCGGGTCTTCCAGTAAAGATCGCGCCCGGGCACATCCAGCTCCAGAAGATGAAAGACGGCCTCCTGTGCGGGAGTCTCCTTTAATGCCTGCAATGCCTTGTTTACAACTTTCCGGTACTGCGCCTCTCCGAACTCCGCGGCGGGCCCGCAGCCCACCAGTAAGATTCGCTCGCACAGCGTGTTAGGAATATGGTGCAGCAATAGCGTTTGACAGAGCTTGCCTGCGATGTCGCCGCGTTTCACTAAACCGGAAAGCAGGCCCTTGCTCTGCTTGTCCAGCGTCTGTGCGGCGCCGGATAAATGTTTGGATTCAAATACGCCTAGCACGGCGCAGGCGGTGCGCAGTTTTTCGGGGCTTGAACTTTTAATTGAAAATTCCATGCTACTCCTGGGAAATGTTGGTTCGCTCTGGGGATGGTTTAGTCATTACGGAAGCAGTGCGACAAATGCGTAGGCAGGTTCGGTTCGGGCTTCCAGCCGAAGCTACCTTAATCAGGCAAGATGGATGATTATGCGTATAATAATAGTTTAACCGAAAACTTGCCTTTGTGCAGTTCCTCAGCCCGCAGACGGTACTTGTCCTTGCCTATCATTAACCGCTACCTTATTAAGGAAGTGCTGTACACACTGCTTGCAGTGGCGCCGGTATTGCTGCTCATTTTTCTGAGCAACCGCTTTGTGCGCTATCTGGCAGATGCAGCCTCGGGCAAGTTTCCGGCTGATATCGTGCTCGGATTACTCGGTCTCAAATCAATAAGTGTGTTTCCACTGGTGCTGCCTTTGGTGTTTTTTTTGTCCATCGTGCTTGCGCTTGGCCGCCTGTATAAAGACAGTGAAATGACCGCGCTCGCTGCGTGCGGAATAGGTCCCCGGCAAATATTGCGCATCATACTGCCGGCAGCCTTGGGAATTGCCGCGATAGTTGCATTCCTGTCGTTGCTGGCCGGGCCATGGGCGCACAGTCAGTCAAACCAGATCAAGGAGCGTGCCGAGAAAGGCATGGAGCTTAGCACTATCGTTGCCGGGCGTTTCAAGGAGTCGAGTCGCGGCGACCATATTTTTTATGCCGGGAAGCTGTCTAGCGATGCTCGCCTGATGAACGATGTCTTTATTCAGAGCAGACGCAAGCATGGCAAGCTGAATATTTTATCGTCTGAGAATGCCGCTAAATATATCGATAAAAAGACCGGTGATCAGTTTTTGCTGATGGAGAATGGGAGCCGCTATGAATTTAATCCGGAGCACAATGATTACAGCATCACCCAATACGAAAAATATTTCATACGGTTTCAGCAGGAAGAATTAATACCGATAGAAGACCAACGCGAAGCAAGACCGACAGCGGCCCTTCTGGAGTCAGGCAATATCAAAGACCTCGCCGAATTGCAGTGGCGTATCTCGATGCCTGTTTCCACCGTGGTGCTGGGCCTGCTGGGCGTATTACTTGCGCGTACCACCCCGCGTCAGGGGAGGTATGCCAAGTTATTCATTGCGATATTGGCCTATATTATTTACAACAACATGATGGGCGTGGCGCGTTCCTGGGTCAGTCAGGGTATTGTCCCGCCGCTACTTGGCATGTGGTGGCTGCATGCCATCATGCTACTAGTTATTGCTGGTCTGTACGTTTGGCAAAGTGGGTTATGGCCTCAACGCCGCGCTCAATTTAAGACCGTCGAGCCCTGATGAAGATACTGGATCGCTATCTGGGAATGGCCGTGGCTACCAGCACGCTGATCGTGATGCTGGTACTGATCGCGCTATTTTTCTTTATTGATCTGGTGGATCAGTTGGGCGACGTCGGCAAGGGCAATTACGGTCTGGCCGAGGCCATACAGTATCTGCTGCTGGTACAGCCGCGCAATATTTACACCCTGTTCCCCTTGGCTGCATTGTTGGGAAGCCTGCTGGGCCTGGGGTGGCTCGCGAGCAACAGCGAGTTGCTGGTGTTACGCGCGGCGGGCATTTCGCTGGGGCAGATCAGCCTGTCGGTGATGAAGGTGGGGTTGCTCATGATCATGGCGGTAACCTTTATCGGGGAAGTGGTGGCGCCGGCTAGCGAGCAATATGCGCAGTCACTACGCTCGGTTGCCTTGTCGAATCGGATTACGCTAAAAACTGATTATGGTTTCTGGACGCGCGATGGCACAAGCTTTATCAATATCCGCACTGTCTTGCCCGGGCAGCGGCTCGGCGATATCAATATCTATGAATTCGATGACACGCATCAATTGCGTGTTGCGACCTACGCTAAAAATGCCCACTTCAAAAAAGGCCGATGGATGCTGGAAGGCATTATTCAGAGTCGCGTCAGCGAGGCAGGCGTCGACACCCGGCAAGTGGCACGCGCAACTTGGGAATCATTACTCAGCCCCGATTTGGTCAATGTTCTGTCTATCACACCGGAACGGCTGTCGACTCTGGAGCTGTATAAATATATCGACTACCTGCATAACAATGGCCAGGATGCAAAGCCTTATGAGTTGGCGTTCTGGACCCGCTTAAGCTGGCCGCTCACCACCGCGATCATGACTTTCATGGCGATTCCGTTTGTGTTCGGATCGCTACGTAGCACGAGCATGGGGCAGCGCATGCTAACAGGCAGCCTGGTGGGCATCGGGTTTTATCTGTTCAACCAGACCTTTAGTCAAATTGGGTTGGTCTATAATTTCAACCCGATATTCAGTGCACTATTGCCGATTAGCCTGTTTTTTATGTTGTCCTTGATACTGGTGCGTAAGATTCGCTAGACGATAGATATAAATTAACGGCTTTTGAAGATTAAAGGACGCCGACGCGCCGCACAACCGAAGGATTAAATGGCGCTCCCTAGGAGACTCGAACTCCTGTTACCGCCGTGAGAGGGCAGTGTCCTGGGCCACTAGACGAAGGGAGCGTGATGGCGGGGTGGAGCAGTATATGCGTCCTGTGCAGAAACGGCTATTATACGCAAAGTGCAGTCCAGCTCAAGATTGTGCCACTCATTACTCCTGACAGGGACACGGGAAATCAAGACACCCACTCTAATAAAGCAGACTCAACACGCTATTGCGCACGTCAAGATCAGCGAGAACGCGCTCCGGGTGGTTAACCGCCTCAACAGTGCAGGCTACGAGGCCTATCTAGTAGGCGGCTGTGTGCGCGATCTGCTGCTGGGGCGCGTGCCTCACGATTTTGATATCGCCACCAATGCCCGTCCGGAACACGTCGAACAGCTATTCCGTAATTGCCGCCTTATCGGCCGGCGTTTCCGCCTCGCGCATGTACGTTTTGGCCGTGAGATCGTGGAAGTCGCGACGTTTCGCGGCAGTCATAGCGATGAGAATGCCGACGGCCTGAGTTCGGAGGGCCGCATCGTGCGTGACAACGTGTTCGGCAGCACGCTCGAAGAAGATGCCTGGCGCCGCGACTTCACGGTGAATGCCTTGTATTACGATATCAAGGATTTTTCGGTGGTCGATTATACCGGTGGCGTGGAGCATCTCAAGGCGGGTGTCCTGCAACTTATGGGTGACCCGGCGCTGCGCTATCGGGAAGACCCGGTACGTATGTTGCGCGCAGTGCGGTTTGCGGCCAAGCTGGGCTTTCGCATCCACCCGGACAGTGAGGCCCCGTTAGTCGAGTTAGGTGCGCTGCTCGAAGACATTCCTGCTGCGCGCCTGTTCGAAGAAATCCTCAAATTATTCATGGGCGGCGATGCCCTGGTAACCTTCGAATTGTTGCGCCATTACCAGCTATTTGGGCATCTGTTTCCCCAAACCGAGGCCAGCCTTGAGAAGCGGCCGCAGGCCGAGGTGCTGATGAAACAAGCCTTGGCCAATACGGATGCGCGCATCCGCGACGGCAAACCCGTTACGCCCGCCTTTCTGTTCGCGGCCTTGCTGTGGGAGCCTATGCATCAGATGGCCGAGCAGTTGCAAACGCAGGAGATGGGCGAGCTACAGGCCATGCAAATTGCCAGCGAAATGGTAGTGGTACGCCAGGTCAAGCGCACGGCGCTGCCCAAGCGTTTCAGTGTGCCGATGCGCGAGATTTGGGCCATGCAGCCGCGCCTGCGCCAGCGCTCCGGCAAGCGCGCGTTGCGCCTGCTCACCCACCCGCGGTTTCGCGCCGCCTACGATTTTCTGCTGCTGCGTTGCTCGGCAGGCGACGATCTGCAGGAGTTGTGCGATTGGTGGACACAGTTTCAAGGCATTGAAAGCAATGAACAGGAGGCCATGGTCAAGCGCATCAAGCCCACCGAAACCAAGCCACGTCGGCGGCGCCGTAAGTCACCATCATCAACCGGTAAATAAGAGTTTCCGGTAGCGCATGACCTCATCTTTACCATCACGGCTGGCAACGGCTAACCTGGCCTGATGCAGCGCGTCGTCTTATGGACACTGCCTATATCGGTTTGGGTAGCAATTTAGATAATCCCCGACAGCACATTATCGATGCTCTTCACGAGTTGGCTGTACTGGCCACGACCCGCGTGGTAACGCATTCCGCGCTTTATGTCAGCAAGCCTGTGGGGCCCGTCAGCCAGCCAGACTATGTCAACGCCGTAGCGAGCTTGCAGACCATACTCTCTGCTCGCCAATTGCTGGATTGTTTGTTGGAAATAGAAGGGCGCCATGGGAGAATACGCGATAGCATACGTTGGGGGCCGCGCACGCTCGACCTGGATTTGTTGCTATACGGAGATGTGCAAACCAGGGATGAAACCCTGGTTCTGCCGCACCCGCGCTTGCAGGAGCGCAACTTCGTCCTGATTCCGCTCTATGAAATCGCTCCGCAGTTGGTAATTCCCGGGCAAGGCGCACTGTGCGACCTCGTGGCGTGTTGTCCCGCCGACGGACTTGCCCGCCTGGAAACAATATAGGGTCGACGATCCCTTTGTTCATGTTGTGTGGGTTAGACGAAGTACCTATTCTTTCCCAAAGGCTAAATCTGATGAGAACCGACATAACACGTAACAGGCACGGCTATATCGTGGTGGAAGGCCCCATTGGGGTCGGCAAAACTACCTTGGCCAAGCGCCTCGCCGAGAGTCTGGGCAGCAACCTCCTACTGGAGGATGCGCAGGACAATCCTTTTCTGGAGCGTTTTTACCTAAACCCACGTCAGACGGCCCTGCCCGCGCAGCTGTATTTTCTGTTTCAGCGGGCGCGTCAACTACAGGAACTGCGCCAGACGGATTTATTCAAACCTGTGCGTGTAGCCGACTATTTAATGGAAAAAGACCGCCTGTTCGCGGAACTTACGCTAGATGAAGATGAGTTGCGCCTGTACGAGCAAGTTTATGCACAGATGACGCTGGATGCACCCCAGCC
>JBDSMM010000035.1:0-3171 GCA_039915825.1 Gammaproteobacteria bacterium
GCGTTTTACAAATAAGTCCAGTCTTACAGATCCATTTACATTCGCCTATTGCACTTGCCCTGAGTGTGTTCAGTTTAACCCTGCAAGATGTTAAAATAGTCACCCCTTATGAAGTCTCACGATGACCCCACGGTAATTTGGCGATAGATTGAAGCGGCGAATTAATTTAATAACCAGCCAACGGTCACGCACAGCATGATATGGGTGGATTGGGTCATTGTCGGCATCATTGCCCTCTCGGGGCTGATCGGCCTGCTGCGCGGTCTGGTGCGCGAGGCGCTGTCGTTAATCGCATGGGTTGCCGCCATCTGGGTGGCACTGAGCTTTTCCCATTATGTTGCCGGGTTGCTTGTGGAACAGATTTCAGCGCCGTCCGTGCGTCTTATGGCGGCGTTTGCAGGGCTATTCGTCATCACGCTGATGCTGGCGGCCCTGGTCAATTACCTGATAGCGAAACTCGTCGACAAAACCGGACTCAGCGGCACTGACCATCTGCTCGGAGTATTTTTTGGTATTGCCCGTGGCGTGATTTTGGTGGCGATAATCGTATTGCTGGCCGGGGCCACCCCATTGCCTAAAGATGAGTGGTGGAGGCAGTCCGTGTTGATCGAAGATTTTCAGAGAATGGCGCTGTGGTTACGTGATTTTCTGCCGAATGATATTGCTGATAAGTTCAAATATGACATCGAAAAGAAATTTCTGGAGCCTCAGAAAGACGCTCCGGTTCTATAGCTGTTCATGAGGGTAAGGGTATGTGCGGAATAATCGGCATTGTCGGCAAGACACCCGTGAACCAGTCACTTTACGATGGGCTCACAGTGCTCCAGCATCGCGGCCAGGATGCGGCAGGGATTATCACGAGCGACCATGGAAAATTGTTCATGCGCAAGGATAATGGACTGGTGAGCGACGTATTCCACACCCGCCACATGCGTAATCTGCCCGGCAACATGGGCATCGGCCACGTGCGCTATCCGACCGCAGGGTGCTCCTCGTCGGCCGAGGCGCAGCCGCTCTATGTGAATTCACCGTTCGGGATTAGTCTTGCCCACAACGGCAATCTGACCAATGCCGAGGAATTGAAGCAGGATGTATTCCGCGATGAATTGCGCCATATTAATACCGATTCCGATTCGGAAGTTTTACTGAATGTACTCGCACGCGAACTGCAACGCATCGGTAAATTGCGCATCGACCCGGATGATATCTTTGCCGCCATAAAGGCCGTGCACCGGCGCTGCCGCGGCAGCTATGCCGCCCTCGCCATGATCACCGGCTATGGCATTGTTGGCTTCCGCGACCCATACGGCATCCGTCCCATCGTGTTCGGCAAACGTGAGACCGAGCTCGGCACCGAGTACATGATTGCCTCGGAAAGTGTGGCCATGAACGTGCTCGGGTTTGAACTGGTGCGAGATATTGCACCGGGGGAGGCAGTGTTTATCAGTGCGAACGGCGAACTGCACACGCGGCAATGCGCCGAGCAGCCGATATATTCACCGTGTATTTTTGAATACGTTTATCTGGCGCGCCCTGATTCCATCATCGATGGCATCTCAGTTTATCAGGCGCGCATCCGCATGGGCGAAAAACTCGCCCACAAGATTCTGCGCGAGCACCCCGACCATGATATCGACGTGGTCGTTCCAATCCCAGACACCAGCCGCACCGCAGCGCTACATCTCTCTGTTGAACTGGGCGTGCCTTACCGCGAAGGCTTTGTAAAAAATCGCTATATTGGCCGCACCTTCATCATGCCCGGCCAGAAGCAACGCAGGAAATCGGTGCGTCAAAAACTCAATGCCATTGACCAGGAGTTCAAGGGTAAAAATGTCCTGCTTGTCGATGACTCAATAGTTCGCGGCACCACCTCACAGCAAATCATCCAGATGGCGCGCGAGGCCGGCGCGAAGAAGGTTTATTTTGCCTCGGCCGCACCGGCGGTGCGCTACCCGAATGTTTACGGTATCGACATGCCTTCGGTGCACGAACTCATCGCCCACAACCGCAACGAACAGGAGATCACCGAGGCCATCGGCGCCGACTGGCTCATCTACCAGGATTTAAACGATCTCATCGACGCGACGCGCGAGGGCAATCCGAAACTGGAGCGTTTTGACAGTTCCTGTTTCAGTGGTGAATACGTTACGGGCGGCGTTGACCAGCCCTATCTCGACCAACTCGAAAAGACGCGCAGTGATACGGCCAAGGTGCAGAACGACAGCACCAACGGCGTGATCGATTTATATAATACTGTTTAATTTACCACGCTCGCGCTTTACGCCGGTACACATAAAAAATTTATAAAGGACGCCCGGATGTCAAACGACAATCTTGAAGACTATGGATTTGACACGCGTTCGGTGCGCGCCGGACAACTACGCACCAGTGAAGATGAGCAGTCCGAGCCGATCTTTCCCACGGTAAGTTTTGTCGCCAAGAGCGCCGCGCAAGCTGCTGCGCGTTTCTCCGGCGGTGAGCCGGGTAATATTTATTCGCGCTTTACCAATCCCACGGTACGCAACTTCGAGCAACGCTTGGCAAGTTTGGAAGGCGGCGAGCGTTGTGTGGCAACCAGTTCCGGCATGTCGGCGATTCTGACCACTTGCATGGGCCTGCTCAAGGCCGGCGATCACATCGTGGCCTCGCGCAGTTTATTCGGTCCCACGGTCTTTTTGTTTAATACAATTCTGGCTCGCTTTGGCGTCGTAACGAGTTTTGTTGCTCAGACGGATTTAACCGAATGGGAGCGGGCGATACGTCCCAACACCAAGCTGCTATTTGTAGAAACTCTTTCGAACCCATTGAGCGAGGTTGCGGATATAGCCGCGCTGGCGGATATCGCGCACCGGCATGATTGTTTGCTGGTCGTGGACAATTGTTTCTGCACACCGGCCTTGCAACAACCGCTCAAACAGGGCGCGGATATCGTCGTGCATTCGGCCAGCAAATACATCGACGGCCAGGGTCGCAGCGTGGGCGGTGCAATCGTCGGCAGCCAGAAGCATGTAGGCGGAGATATATTCGGCTTTCTGCGCACCGCCGGGCCTTGCATGAGTCCGTTCAATGCGTGGATTTATTTGAAAGGATTGGAAACCTTGCGTTTACGCATGCACGCACACAGCGCCGCCGCGTTGCAACTTGCTACGTGGCTGGAACAACAGCCAGCCA
>JBDSMM010000041.1:0-22260 GCA_039915825.1 Gammaproteobacteria bacterium
GGTTGCGCCGGCCGGATTTGATCGGGAAGATCGAGTTGAATAAAGAGCAAAAGTTGTTGCTGAACGAGTTTATTCAAGAACACGAGAAACACTAAATTAAGCGATTCGGGAGCAGAGTCATGAGCAATATCATCGAACAAATTGAAGCAGAACAAATGACGCGCAAGTTGCCGGACTTTGCCCCGGGCGATACCGTCGTCGTACAGGTTAAGGTCAAAGAAGGAACGCGCGAGCGGCTTCAGGCGTTTGAAGGCGTTGTCATTGCCAAGAGCAACCGCGGCCTGAACTCCAGCTTTACGGTGCGTAAAATTTCCCACGGCGAGGGTGTGGAGCGCGTGTTTCAGAACTACAGCCCCAGCATTCAGGAAGTCTCCGTCAAAATGCGTGGCGACGTGCGGCGCGCCAAGCTTTACTATCTACGCGACCTGAAGGGCAGGGCTGCCCGTATCAAGGAAAAGCTCTAAGCTTGCTGCAAGCTCCTTTGTGCTTGTGTAATGACAGGGGAGCAGTGATTGGGTTGAACCCGAGATTTCTAACCCTTAACATCTGATTAAGGTGATGGCTAGCTCTTTAACTTCCACCCACGATACCGTCTTCAACATACCTTCTTTCCATGCGAACCCCAAGTTAGGGATTCGCATACACGGGCAGAGCCTGTCAGCAATAGATTTCCTGCCACCTTCGGCCGCCGAGAAAGCGCCTGAAACGGAATTGGCCCATCAAGTAGTTACCGAGTTACTCGATTACTTCGCCAATCCTGCCAGGTCGTTTTCATTTCCCGTGAATCCTCAGGGTACGGCCTTTCAGCAACGTGTTTGGCAGGCCCTTCGGCAAATCCCTGCGGGCGATGTGTGCAGTTACGGCCAGCTCGCCGGCCGCTTGAATACCGGTGCCCGCGCCCTCGGCAATGCCTGCCGCTATAATCCGATTCCGATAGTTATTCCCTGCCACCGGATTGTCGCGGCAAATGGCATGGGCGGTTATTCAGGCCAAACTTCCGGCCCGCAGCTAACCATCAAGAGCTGGTTATTGGCCCATGAAAGTCGCCGCTGAAACGCCTGCCGTGTTGCCTGCTATGCAAGATCAGGTGATCATCGAAGAATTTATCGACTCCCTTTGGCTGGAGCGTGGCTTGAGTGAGAATACTCTTACGGCTTACCGCACCGATTTGCAAAAACTTGCTCACTGGCTGGTAGGACACAATGTAAATTTATTAACGGCCAAACGGAGCCATTTACTGGACTACCTGGCCACGTGTATCCATACCCGCAAGCGCCCGAGTTCAACAGCCAGGCTGGTGTCGAGCCTGCGCCGCTTTTATCAATTGGCGGTGCGCGAGGGGCGTTTAGAAGAAGATCCCAGTGCGCGTATCGACGCCCCGAAGCTTGGACGTTCGCTGCCGGATTTCCTGACCGAGAGCGAGGTGGAGGCGTTACTGGCCGGGCCTGTGGTCGATGATGACCTCGGGCTGCGGGATCGGGCCATGCTCGAAGTTCTTTATGCCTGCGGTTTGCGTGTCTCGGAACTCGTCAGTCTCAATGTCATGCAGGTCAATCCCCGTCAAGGTGTGTTGCGCATTATGGGCAAAGGTGCCAAGGAACGTCTCGTGCCCTTCGGCGAGGAAGCGCAGTCCTGGCTCCAGCGTTATCAGCATGAAGCCCGGCCAGCCTTAATAAAAAAACATGACGTGACACTCACTAGTGAAAGTCTATTTGTTACCGGGCGAGGCGCTGCGATGACCCGTCAGGCCTTCTGGTATCGCATCAAGCATTACGCCCGCGTGGCCGGGATTACCAAAAAACTCTCACCACACACCTTGCGCCATGCCTTTGCCACGCACCTGCTTAACCACGGAGCGGACTTGCGCGTTGTGCAGATGTTGCTAGGCCATAGTGATCTGTCGACAACGCAGATTTATACACATGTCGCTAAAGAGCGGCTAAAAAAATTGCATGCGCAACATCACCCGCGCGGATGAGGTAAAATTATAATCGTGCAGTCGAGAAGATTTATCAGGAGCAAGCAAATATGCCTTCATTTGACGTAGTATCGGAGATCGACAAGCATGAGCTGAGCAATGCCGTCGACCAGGCTAATCGTGAGATCGGTGCGCGTTTTGATTTTAAGGGCAGCGGGGCGCACGTCGATCAGGACAAAGCCGTACTGACGCTGCATGCGGACAATGAATTTCAGATTAAACAGATGATGGATATTCTGGAAGGCAAACTTGTGAAACGTGGCATTGACCTGGTCAGCCTTGACCGTAGCAAGATCGAAGACAGCGGCGTCAAGGCCCATCAAAAAGTTACCGTGCGTGAGGGCATTGATGCGGACCTTGCGAGAAAGATCGTCAAACTTATCAAAGACAGTAAAACAAAAGCTCAGGCCGCGATTCAGGGCGAGCAGGTGCGCATTACCGGAAAAAAACGCGACGACCTGCAAGAGGTAATCGCGCTGCTACGCAAGGCCGAGTTGGGCATGCCTTTGCAATACAATAATTTTCGTGACTGATACGAATTATCGTCAAACCTGCAGGAGTAGCAAATGGTTAAAGATTTTAGCTTCCTGATATTGAGCGTGTTGCTAGCTTTGCCTGTCATGACACATGCAGACGAGTTCGACGCTATTCGCGCGGCACTAGCGGAGATACTTCCGGGCCAAACGCCTGACAGCATTACCCTATCCTCCATCCCCGGTGTGTACGAAGTTATATATGACGCCGACGTGGTTTATCTGACAAAAGATGGGCGCTACATGCTGCAAGGCGACATTATCGACCTGCGTCAGCACAGCAATGTCACCGAATCCAAAAGGGCTCAGGCGCGCCTGAAGGCGCTCAGCGAAGTTAATGAAGATACGATGATCGTCTTCGGACCGAAAGAGGCTAAACATACGCTTACCGTTTTTACGGACATCGATTGCAGCTACTGCAGAAAATTGCACAGTGAAATTACAGCTCTTAATAGCCACGGGATTAAGGTTCGCTATTTGGCGCTTCCGCGCGCGGGCCTTGATTCTCCGTCATATGACAAGGCGGTGACCGTGTGGTGTTCGAAAGACCGAAATCAGGCGATGACTAGCGCTAAATTGGATGAAAACCTGGAGAAAAAGACCTGTGATAACCCGGTAAAACAACATATGGCCTTAGCAAAAAGGCTTAATGTGTCGGGTACCCCTACCATGATGTTGGAAGATGGTCAGGTTATACCGGGGTTTTTACCGGTTGACAAACTGATTAAACTTCTTGATGAAAATAAAAACAAGGCGTAGGCTTACCCAGCGAGCATGTACATTCTTCACATTCGCTCGTAAATTACTCTAAATAAAAGCTTTACTGTATATAAAAAGGGGGGATATAAAATGCTAACGTTTAAAGACAAGAGAAAGTTTAATTCTGTAGTCCTAGTGCTACTATTGGTCGTGGTCGTGGTTGCGGTTGTGACTTATCTTTAATAGGCCAAGCAGCTAATTATTTATGCATCAAGGGCCCTTTCGGGGCCCTTGTTTTTTTGGGTAACAGTAAAGTAATCCCCTCTATTCCCCTGCGCGGCAAGGATATAGCTGTCATTTATAGCACACTGTAATATCAAGGTGAGTGTACCCGTCTCATTTTAAACCAAAGAAGGCGCTACCAGCGCCGCACGTTTTTCATAAGCCTCGCGCGCGATGCGTACGTCTTCCAGGAAGGTGGGCAGTTCTTCCAGCGTGAGCGCCTGCGGACCGTCCACCAGGGCCTTGTGCGGCGCGGGGTGGAAGTCCACCAGAATCATGTTCGCGCCCGCGATCACGCCTTGCGCGGTGACGTGCTGCACGTCCAGGATGCCGTCCGGGGCGCGGTCACGCGAGCCGACCGAGTGCGACGGGTCTATGCACACCGGCATGCGCGTGAGGCGCTTGACCACAGGGACGTGGGAGAAGTCCACAAAGTTGCGGTGCGGGTCGCCGGCGTTGGTCTTCATGCCCCGCAGGCCGAACACCACGTTGCGGTTGCCTTCGCTGGCCAGATATTCGGCGGCGTTGAGCGATTCTTCCAGGGTGATGCCGAAGCCGCGTTTGAGCAGCACCGGAAATTCGCGCTGGCGGCCGACGATTTTCAGCAGTTCAAAGTTCTGTGTGTTGCGCGTGCCGATTTGCAACATGACGCCGGTGGAATTGCCGGTTTGTTTCAGGGCCGCGCGGATCTCGTCCACGTGCGACTCGTGGGTGATCTCCATGGCGATGACCTTGATGCCGTATTTGCCCGCGAGTTCGAACACATAAGGCAGGCAATTTTTACCGTGGCCCTGGAAAGAGTAGGGGTTCGTGCGTGGTTTGTAGGCGCCCATGCGTGTACAGACCTGACCATTTTCCTGTAAAGCCTTTAACATTAATTCCACATGCTTGGGATTATCGACCGCGCACAGACCGGCAAACACATTCAGATTATCCTGGCCGAAGCGCACGCCGTTGTAGTCGAAATAGGTAGGGCGGTTGTCGTCTTTGTGCCGGCCCAGGATGCGGTATTCCTCGGTCACGCGCACCGCGCGTTCCACGCAAGGCAGGTTGTTCATGTCGTCGAGGCCGAGCGACAACGTGTCGCCGATGAGATAGATCTCGGTGAGGGTACGCTGTGCGCCCACCTCATCATGCACACGGACCTGAATCTCGGGAAGATTATTCAGATGATTCATGAGTTGCCGGTATTCGGCGCTGTTCTTGTCGGTGTCGGGTTTGAGTATGAGAATCATGGCAGAGACATCCGTAAGGTTAGTGTTGGAAAAATTGACCATTATGTCACACTCGTCAAGAGGGACGTAGTCAGAGTGCGCGCTGCATTATCGCAGCGAAGAAGGTATCCGTAGTGTGCAAATGTGTGTAGAGCCGCAGGGTTTTTTCATTCGAATCATACTCCAACGGAATGTTGCGGCGTGCCAGGATCGCGGCAGGCGGTAGCAGGGTAAAGGCCGGATGGTCGGCAAGGAATTGCTCGATAATATCTTCGTTTTCTTCGCGTAGCGGGCTGCACGTTGCGTACACCAGACGCCCGCCCGGCTTGAGTAGTTTTGCGGCGGAGGCGAGGATGCGAGATTGCAGAGACGTGACATGCACCAGATCGAACGTGCGCCATTTAATATCGGGGTTGCGTCGCAAGGTGCCCAGGCCCGTGCAGGGAGCGTCCACGAGTACGCGGTCAACCTTGCCGTAAAGATTTTGTACGCGTCGATCACGTTCATTGTCGATTACCACGGCACGCACAGTATCCAGCCCGGCTCGTTTGATACGCGGTTTAATGTTTTCCAGTCGCTTGGCGGATGTATCGAAGGCGTACAAAGTTCCGGTGTTCGCCATGAGCGCGCCGATGAGCAAGGTTTTCCCGCCGGCGCCAGCGCAAAAGTCGACCACCATCTCGCGGCGCATAGGTTCCAGTAAAATTCCCAGCAACTGGCTGCCTTCATCCTGAATCTCGATTAAACCTTCCTGAAATGCCTGCGTCTTGAACAGCGGAACGCGATCTGAGCGGCGCAGACCCAGCGGTGAAAAGGGCGTAGGCGTGCTCGCATAGCCTTGCTCCAGTAAACGCGCGGCAGCCTCAGCGCGCTTGACCTTCAGCGTGTTAACGCGCAAGTCTACGGGGGCCGGTCGATTTAGCGCCTCCGCCAGTTTTAAGGTTTCCTGGATTCCCAGCTGGGTGGCCAAGCGTTCGTATAACCAATCCGGTAAATCGGCGCGCACGGCCTCCGGCAAGGTATTTTTGTCGGTCTCGCGTAGACGTACCACCAGGACTTTTGCATCTCCGGTATAACCGGCATCAAGCAGGGCACGCAAGCTCCAGCCTTGCTCTGCGACCAGGTATGCGGCAACCCTGTCTGGCGCAGAAGGCTCCGGGTTATCGAGCACATGCTCCACCAGGCGCTTGCGTCGCAGACAGCCATACACCGTTTCGGCGATAAATCCGCGCTCGCGCATGCCCAGGCTACGCTGCTCACGGAAGTACTTGTAGAGTTGCTGATCGGCGGGCTGATTTCCGGTAAGTACCTGTTCGAGCAATTCTGCAGATCTGTAGAATAGATTATTAGTCAATAGCTTACAGCTTTAATTTAATAGATAAGATGAGAATTAAAAGCAGCGGTTTAGTCTATATAGCGCTGGGTAATCCCTTGATAGGCATCAATGCGCCGATCACGCAGATACGGCCAGATGCGCCGCACATCTTCACTCCGCCCAAGATCAATATCGGCAATCAGCACAGCCGCTTTATCGCTCGCGGCACTGGCGATGATCTCGCCCTGAGGTCCGGCGATAAAACTGGAGCCCCAAAACTCGATGCCTTGAGAACGACCGTCCGGATCAGGTTCAATCCCGGTGCGATTGCATGCCAGTAAAGGCAGACCGTTGGCGATGGCGTGCCCACGCTGAATGGTGATCCAGGCATCGCGCTGGCGTTGCTGCTCAGCTTGGTCATCGCCGGGATCCCAGCCGATTGCGGTCGGATAGATCAATAAGTCTGCCCCATTCAAGGTCATCAGACGCGCGGCTTCGGGGTACCACTGGTCCCAGCAGACCAGTACCCCAAGCTTGCCCACGGAACTGGTGATGGGAATGAAGCCCAAATCGCCGGGCGTGAAATAATATTTTTCATAATAACCGGGGTCATCGGGGATATGCATTTTACGGTATTTGCCGGCAATGCTGCCATCGGCCTCTATCACAACCGCGGTATTGTGATACAGGCCGGGCGCCCGCCGTTCAAACAGGGAGGCGACAATAACTACCTTTAGTTCGGCGGCAAGTATCCCCAACCGATCTGTAGTTGGGCCAGGTATGGTTTCGGCCTGATCGAAGTGAGCAGGCGTTTCCGTCTGGCAGAAATACACGCCCTTGTGCAGCTCCTGCAATACGACAAGCTGCGCACCTTGGGCCGCCGCCGCACGTATGCCTTGCATGCTAATGGCAAGATTTGCCTCGGCATCGGTACTGCATGCCTGCTGGATCAGGCCGACTTTTAACAGGGAGTTTGTCATGCTCAGCGAGTCTCTGAATCGATCTATGGACTTCTAGGATTAAGTTTTTGCCGCTTATACCAACGCCAGCAATTATTTTATCAGGGTTTGCCTGGTAGCGGTTTTTACAGTGTCACCAAGGGCAACTGCATGGTCACGCAATGCAGGCTGCCGTATTGCATAATGAGGGGCAAACACGGAATGCCGATGACCCGATGCTGCGGAAAGCACTGTTGTAGGCAGGCCAGCGCCGCTTCATCGGCGCGGTCTTCATAGGTCGGCACCAGCACCGTGGCGTTAATAATAAGGAAATTGGCATAACTGGCGGGCAGCCGTTGTCCCGTTGCATTGTACTTGGCTTGCGGCCAGGGTAAGGGTATTAATTGATAAGGCTTACCGTGCACCGTGCGAAATTCTTTCAGCTCGGCTTCCATGGCCCGTAAGTCCGCATAATGTGCATCGTTTACATCATCACAGGCTACATAAACGATCGTCTCAGTATTGCAAAAGCGCGCCAGGGTGTCGATGTGACTATCGGTATCATCCCCGGCCAAATGGCCGTGCTCCAGCCAGAGTACCCGGTCTATGCCCAGCCACCTGCTCAAGTTGACTTCAAGTTGGCCGCGGTCAAGCTGAGGATTACGTTTTGGCGATAACAAACAATGCGTGGTGGTCAGTAACGTGCCGGCTCCATCAACCTCAATGCTGCCACCCTCCAGTACCAGATCAACGGTCTCCAGCGATGTGGTGCCAAAGGCACCCTGTGCGTGCAGCTGGCGCGTGATCCGGTCGTCAAGTGTACTATCGAACTTCCCGCCCCAACCATTGAAGGTAAAATCCAGCAGGCGCGCAGTGCCGTTATGCAAAACCGTAATGGGCCCGTGATCGCGCACCCAACTGTCATTGGAAGGAACCACATAAGTAGCAACCGCCTCAGCGCTTACCCCGTTTTGCTGGAGCAGCGTCCGTACATGCGTCTCCTGCTCTGCGTCATGGCAACTGACCAGCAAACTTTCCGTTAACGTAACCTGGCGCGCTATTTCAACGAATACTGGCTCAACGTGTGCCAGCCAAGGCGCCCAATCACCGTAACCATGCGGCCAGGTTAGCATTACCGCAGATTGCGCCTCCCATTCAGCGGGCATGCGGTATGTGCTTTTAGTTTTCATTAACCATTTCTTGTTTAGTCTACCTACTCTAATTATATTAGATGCTTGACCTGGTATTTCCGCTGATAGTCTTTATAGCACTGTTTAACAAATTGATTCATACCGCTGGGCCCGGGCTAAGATGAGCGTTTTCCGTCCAGTTGTGATTTAATGGCAACCCTCATGTTTAGACCCCTAGAACTCTGTATCGGGCTGCGCTATACCCGCGCCAAACGCCGCAACCACTTCATCTCGTTCATCTCGCTGACCTCCATGCTGGGTATTGCCTTGGGCGTTACGGCGCTAATCACAGTGCTCTCGGTTATGAACGGCTTTCAAAAGGAGGTGCGTGACAGCATTCTCGGTATGGCCTCCCATTCTACCATCACCGGCATTGAAGGCAGCCTGGCAGATTGGCAGCTGTTGGTGAACAGGTTGGATAATTACCCGCGCGTGGTCGGAATCGCGCCCTATATAGAAGGGCAGGGCATGCTGACCAATGGGCAATCCGTCAACGGCGCCGTTATTCGCGGCATCATGCCCAAGGAAGAGCCTAAGGTCTCTTATGTAGGGGAGAAGATGGTGCTCGGCCGACTCGATGATTTGAAGCCGGGTGGATTTAGCATCATCCTGGGCCGCGATCTTGCCGTGTCATTAGGGGTTAGCGTGGGTGACAAGGTGACGCTGGTCACGCCGCAGGCAAATATCAGCCCCGCAGGAATATTGCCGCGGCTCAAGCGTTTTACTGTGGTCGGTATTTTCCATGCCGGTAACATTGAATACGACGGCATGCTAGCGCTGCTGCACATGCAGGATGCCGCCAAGTTGTTTCAGATGCCCGATAAGGTCAGCGGCGTACGGCTCAAGCTAGATGATATCTTTGCTGCCCCGGAAATCTCGCGGCGCCTGGCCGAATCTCTGCCGAGCAATTATCTGATTAGCGACTGGACCCGTCAGCATGCCAATTTTTTCCGCGCCGTAGAGATTGAAAAGCGCATGATGTTTCTCATCCTGATCCTGATTGTCGCGGTTGCGGCCTTTAATATCGTGTCGACTATGGTCATGGTGGTCACCGATAAAAAGAGCGACATTGCCATCCTGCGTACGCTGGGCGCCACCCCCCGTAGCGTGATGGCGATCTTCATGGTGCAGGGCACGGTGATAGGCATAGTTGGAACCTTGCTGGGCATGGTGGGCGGTATCACGCTTGCCCTCAACGTAGAGACCATCGTTCCCTTTATCGAACGCCTGTTCGGCATACACTTTCTGTCGCCGGATGTGTACCTCATCAGCGAAGTGCCTTCCGATCTGCACTGGAGCGATGTGATAAATGTCAGTTCGCTGGCATTTGCATTGAGCCTGCTGGCCACGCTTTACCCGGCCTGGCGTGCCTCCCGCACCCAGCCTGCCGAGGCCCTGCGCTATGAATAATCAGACCGTTTTGGCCTGCGAACATTTGGGTAAAACATTCAGCGATGGCACGCTGCATGTCGAGGTTCTGAAAGATATCAATCTCAGCGTGGGCAGGGGCGAGCGCGTGGCGATCGTGGGGGCGTCGGGCTCCGGCAAGAGCACGTTGTTACATCTGTTGGGCGGACTGGACACAACGACGCGCGGCGATGTTTTTATCAATGGCGCCAATATGGCGCGCCTCAATGACGCGCAGCGCGGACATTTGCGTAATCAGGCGCTGGGGTTTGTTTATCAGTTTCATCATTTATTGCCCGAGTTCACTGCGCTGGAAAACGTCAGCATGCCACTGCTGATTCGCGGACTTGCTCCCCATGAGGCCGCGTCGCGCGCCCGTACGTTATTGGAAAAAGTGGGCCTGGGACCGCGCCTCGCGCACAAACCCGGCGAGCTTTCCGGCGGCGAACGTCAGCGTGCCGCCGTCGCACGTGCGCTGGTTACCGAACCACAATGCGTATTGGCCGATGAGCCCACGGGCAATCTCGACCATCAAACGGCGGGGCATGTGTATGACCTGATGCTACAACTCAATCAAGAACTTCATACCAGTCTTATAATTGTTACTCATGATCGCGCGCTCGCGGCGCGTATGGATCGCGTGCTGACCCTGGAAGAGGGAATCTTGAAAGAGGTTAGGACTTGATGATGTCTGTTTTGTATACTACGAACACTTTGTTACATTATTTTTAAAGAGATGATCAAAGAGGACTCCCTATGCTTGAAGTGATCAAGGCAGGCGGGTGGGTGATGGGGCCCATCATATTATGTTCCATACTCACCACTGGAATTGTTCTCGAGCGTTTTTGGTCTTTGCAAACAAGACGCATCGTCCCCAAAAATCTGGTAGCGCAAATATGGCATTGGGCAAACAATAATCAACTCGATGCAGAACATATTGCTTACCTGCGAACCAGCTCACCGCTGGGGCGTGTGCTGGCGGCAGGCCTGGTTAATCTGAATCATAGCCGCGAGGTGATGAAGGAGAGTATTCAGGATACGGGCAGGCATGCCGTGCATGAACTTGAGCGCTTCTTGAATACGCTCGGGACTATCGCGTCCGTGACACCTTTGCTGGGACTGCTCGGGACGGTGTTCGGCGTAATCCAGGTATTCGGTGCGATGACCAGCGGGAGTGTGGGTAACCCGGCGGAGGTTGCGGGGGGAATTTCCAAGGCTCTTATCACGACCGCCGCAGGCATGTCGGTGGCTATCCCGAGCCTGATATTTTATCGCTATTTTCGTGGCCGGGTTGACGAACTGGTGGTCACCATGGAGCAGGAGGCGATTAAAATGGTCGAGGTCCTGCACGGCGACCGCGAGATGGATAAGGTAGAGGAGCGGCGGTAATGAACCTGCGCCGTACTCCAAAGGAAGCGCTGGAGCTTAACCTGATTCCGCTCATCGATATCGTGTTCATGTTGCTGATTTTCTTTATAGTGACGACCACCTTCAATCGCGAGACTGAAATGAGCGTCGACCTGCCCGTGGCGAATGCGGACCCTCTGGTGGCTGAGGATGAAGTTGTAGAAATCAGCATTAACGCCGAAGGCCGTTTTTATATTAACCGGCAAGAGGTTATCGATACTGATATCAACACACTTAAAGGCGCTCTGGAAAAGGCGGCGACCGGCCGCAAAGACCCGCCGCTAATTATCAGTGCTGATGGCAAAACCCCGCATCAATCGGTGATCACGGCTATGGATGCAGCTCGCCAACTGGGCTTCGTTCATTTAACTTTCGCCACTCGACTTGCCCCTGAATAACCTTGAATGGCTAAAGCCCGTCCCTTAACAGCGGCGCGTTGCCATGCACAGCCCAAGAGCGGACTCGAGTTCGCCGTAGCGCAAAATAAAGAAGGCATTCCAGAGCTCAGCGGTGCTGCGATTTATCGCCGCCTGCTAGGCTACGTATGGCCCTATTGGAAGGGGTTTGCCGTGGCCATCGTGGGCATGATCTTGTACGCCGCCACCGAAACCGGTTTTGCCGCGCTTATGAAACCGCTGCTGGACGGAAGTTTTGTCATTAAAGATATTAAGATTAGCGGGGTTATTCCTGCCCTGCTGATCGGGATATTTATGGTTCGTGGCGTGGCTGGATTCCTGTCTGCTTACTGCATGGCCTGGGTAGGGCGGCATGTGGTGGAAGATTTGCGTGGACAAATGTTCCGCCAGTTTCTGCGCCTGCCCGCCGCATTCTATGACCGGACTTCATCAGGCCAACTCCTGTCGAAAATTATTTATGACGTACAGCAGGTATCGCACGCCTCGACCAATGCGCTGACTGTGGTGATCAAGGATAGTCTTACCGTAGCAGGCCTGATTGCCTGGATGATTTATTTAAATGTGTTGCTCGCCATGACGTTCCTGCTGGTCGGCCCTTTCATCGGCTTAATTGTGCTCTATATCAACAAACGCTTCCGGCACATCAGCGCCCGCATACAGGCCGCGATGGGCAACGTTACGCATGTCTCCGAACAAGCCATACTCGGTAATCGCGTCATCAAGATATTTGGTGGACAAGACTACGAGGCCAAACATTTCGAACAAGCCAACGAAAGCAATCGCCGGTTAAGCCTCAAGATGGCGGCGACCAGCGCGTCGAGCATCGGCCTGATACAACTTATCGTCGCAAGTGCACTCGCTGGAATAATTTTTCTCGCTACCTTCGATTCTGAGCTGACAAAAATCAGCGCGGGAAGTCTTGTATCGTTTATCGTGGCGATGGTTATGTTGCTCGGCCCCATGAAACGTATCACCACCATCAACGCGACGGTACAGACCGGCATCTCTGCCGCGCAGAGCATTTTTCAATTACTGGATAGCGAGACCGAGCTCGACACAGGTACACAATCGCTGGGTCGGGCCCAAGGTTCCGTGGAATATTCTCATGTGTCGTTTATGTATGCCGCGGAGAAAGGGCGGGTACTGCACGATATCAGCTTCAAGGTCGAGCCTGGGCAGAAAGTAGCCATCGTGGGTCGTTCCGGGAGTGGCAAATCCACACTGGTAAGTCTGTTGCCGCGTTTTTATAACATCGATTCAGGAACCATTATGTTGGATGGGCACAATATACGCGATCTGCGACTTACCGATTTACGCAACCAGATCGCGTTGGTCAGCCAGGATGTAATTTTATTTAACGACACTATAGCCAACAATATTGCCTATGGATCGTTACACGGTGCGGATGAAGAAAAAATTGTCGAGGCGGCCACGGCAGCGCATGCCATGGAGTTTATTCGCCATCTACCCCAGGGCCTGCACACGCTGGTCGGCGAGCGGGGGGTTTTGTTGTCGGGCGGACAGCGCCAGCGTCTTGCTATTGCGCGCGCCTTGCTCAAAAATGCGCCGGTGTTAATACTCGATGAGGCTACCTCATCACTGGATACCGAATCGGAGCGCTATATTCAAGCCGGCCTGGAACAATTGATGCACAAGCGCACAACGCTGATAATCGCTCACCGGCTCTCTACGATTGAAAAGGCGGATGTGATTATCGTGCTGCACGAGGGACATATCGTCGAGATGGGTAAACACGCTGCGCTACTCGCCCAGGGTGGTCACTACGCTGCCTTGCACAAGATGCAGTTTGATTTTTCCAGCTGAGTCAAAGTATAACTCCACGCGGCCTTTACATGTCCGGCATAAAAAATCTGAGTCATTATTGGTACAGTAAAAATTTTGTCGCCACTGCGCTACTGCCGCTGTCGTGGCTGTTTCGTTTGCTGGTAGTGCTGCGCCGCACGGCTTATACACAAGGCCTTTTACAGGTTCATCAACTACACATTCCGGTCATTGTAGTGGGAAATATCAACGTGGGCGGAAGCGGTAAAACGCCGCTGGTCATCTGGCTCGCGGGATTTCTTAAAAAAAAAGGCTGGTCTCCGGGAATTATCAGCCGGGGATATGGCGGCCAAGTCCGTGAATTTTCTCAACAGGTGTACGCAGACAGCGATCCCGCTCGCGTGGGAGATGAGGCCGTGCTGATGGCGCAGCACGCCGACAGTCCGGTCATGGTCGATCCTGATCGCGCACGCGCGGCTCGAGCGATCACTAATTTCTGCGATATCATTATTTCCGACGATGGCTTGCAGCATTACGCACTAGGCCGAACTATCGAAATTGCCGTGGTTGACGCGGTGCGCCGCTTCGGCAATGGTTATTGCCTGCCTGCCGGGCCTCTGCGTGAGCCGCCCAGTCGTCTTCGCGACGTCGACTTTGTGGTCAGCAACGGCGAGCCCCTAACCGAAACGCTATTATCTTGCTACACATCCGTGCGCGTCAAAGTTGACCGGATGCAGTTGATTGGTTTTGAGATAATCAACTTGAATAATCGGCTGCTGGTGAAATTACCCATGGATTTTAACGGCGAGGCGATTCATGCTGTCGCTGGCATTGGCAATCCTCACCGGTTTTTTACCTATCTGAGTGACCTTGGTCTGAAGATTATTGAACATCCGTTCCCCGACCATCACCAGTATGTTCCAGAGGATTTATGCTTCAATGATGACAAGACCATCATCATGACGGAAAAAGATGCGGTTAAATGCCGCGCCTTCTCGCAGGCGCACCACTGGTATCTGCCGGTCGAGGCCAGCCTGAGTGAAGATTTTGGCGAACGTCTGCTTAGTTTACTAGCGAGAAAACGACATGGATAAAAAACTGCTTGAAATATTGGTGTGCCCAATTTGCAAAGGACCGCTCGTGTATAAAAAATCTGTTGCCGAACTCATCTGCAAGGCTGATCGGCTGGCTTACCCGATTCGCGATGATATCCCCGTCATGCTTGAGCAGGAAGCCCGCCCATTGACTGTGGAAGAAGAGGTTTAATGGACTTCGTTGTCATTATTCCGGCACGCTATGCCTCGAACCGTCTGCCCGGAAAACCGTTGCGGGAAATGGGCGGTAAACCGCTGATCCAGTATGTGTTCGAATGCGCGCAACAAAGTGGCGCAACGCAAATAGTGGTAGCGACCGATGATGAGCGCATACGCAAAGTCGCTGAAGGTTTTGGTGCGCCGGTATGCATGACGTCGCCAGAGCATTGTTCCGGTACCGACCGGCTGGCCGAGGTCGTCGTTAAATTAGGTTTTGGCGATGAGCAAATCGTTGTGAATTTACAGGGCGATGAGCCGTTGGTGCCCGCAACTATTATCCGTCAGGTGGCAGCCAATCTTTATGCACATACGCAAGCGAGTGTAGCCACTTTGTGCGAACCGATTAAAACTGCCGATGATCTGTTCAACCCCAACATTACCAAGGTGTTGATGGATAGCCAAGGGTATGCGCTGTACTTCAGCCGGGCGCCCATTCCGTGGTGCCGCAGTGGCTTCTCCAATAGTCAGCAACAACTTCCGCCGGATTATTCTTATTACAGGCATATTGGTTTGTATGCCTATCGCGCCGATTTTCTCAAGACGTATGTAACTTGGCCCGTTTGTTATCTGGAACAGGCGGAGTCACTGGAACAGTTGCGCGTGTTGTGGAATGGCAGGAAAATTCACGTGGCCCAGGCGCTGGAAACCCCTGGCCCGGGAGTGGATACCGAAGAGGATATAACGCGGGTTGAGCGGCTCTTGTCATCAAGAGCCCATAATCTGTAACCCTGCGCTGCCTTAACCAGTTTTAAATATCCAAGTAATAATATCAGCAATTGAGATACTTATGATCAAAGTCCTGTTTGTCTGTATGGGCAATATCTGCCGTTCACCCACAGCGCATGGAATTTTTTTAGCGCTGGTCAAGCGGGAAGGGTTGGAACACCTCATCGAGGTTGATTCGGCCGGAACCCATGCCTATCACATCGGCAACCCCCCCGATCATCGTTCGCAGGCAAGCGCACTCAAGCGCGGCGTCGACCTGAGCAGTCTGCGCGCGCGTCGCGTAGTAGAAGTGGACTTCGAAAAATATGATTATGTGCTGGCAATGGATGATGAAAATTATGGCTATCTGGATGCGCTCTGCCCGAATGGTCATAAAGAAAAACTAAAACTGCTTATGGATTTTGCCGCGCATCTGAATCAGCGCGAGGTGCCTGATCCTTACTATGGGGGAGCCAACGGCTTTGAACGTGTGTTCGACATGGTCGAGGCTGCCGCTCAGGGTTTGTTGAAAGACATTCGCAAGCGCCATATGTAATCGGGGTATGCCTTCTAAACTTCATAACGCTATCGAGTCTGCCCTGGGTAGCCCGCCACAAACTATTGTGCCGCTTAGCGGCGGTTGCGTTGCGGAGGTATATAAGGTGCGCCTGGCTGACAAGAGTACCGTCGTGGCCAAGGTGGATCACAGCCATCCGGCGCGGCTTGTACAGGAAGCGGCGATGCTGAATTATCTCGCTAAGCATAGTCTCTTGCCCGTGCCCGCTGTTCTGCATTGTTCGGAAGAAATCCTGCTCATTGAATTTTTAGAGGGAGACAGCCACTTTTCAGATGCAGCACAGCGTCATGCCGCCGAGTTACTTGCCGACCTGCACGGCATAACCTCTACGCACTTCGGTTTCGGGCATGACACGCTGATCGGAGGCTTGCAGCAACCCAATCCGCAGACGAAATCCTGGCTGCAATTCTTCCGTGATCACCGTTTGTTGTATATGGCCGGGGAGGCAATGAGTGCCGGACGGATGCCACAACAGATGCTGGAACGCATCCAGAAATTTTCTGAAAAGATTACGACCTGGCTGGAGGAGCCGAAGCAGCCCTCCCTGATTCACGGTGATGCGTGGACAACTAACATACTTGCGAAAGGAGGGTGCATCACGGGGTTTATCGACCCGGCCGTATATTACGGAGATCCCGAGATTGAGCTTGCCTTTACCACGTTGTTTGGAACTTTCGGCGCGGCGTTTTTCCAGCGCTATAATGAAATCCGGCCTATCCAGGCGGGCTTTATGGAGGAACGCAAGGACATCTACAACCTCTATCCGCTGCTGGTTCATGTGCGGCTGTTCGGCGGCAGTTATCTGCAGTCGGTGGACAAGGTGTTAAGCCGCTTAGGCTGCTAGTTGCGAGCAGTCTGAGCGGCGGGGGCTCAGGCTTAATCCTGTTTTACTTCCTGGCTTGTCTTTTGCGGACGGGACTCGGTTCCGGTTAGCGTGTCTTCATGAGGCGTTGCCCCAGGTCCCGATCGGGATGCGACATTGCCCAGATTATCCGCTGCCGGTTCCCGAGAGGCTTCGCGTAACGGCACAAAGACATCTACAGGGGATGGCGTTGCCGTCTCAATTTGCTGGAGCACCTTCACGGTTTCCGTCACCGGCATTACAAGATCGTGCACCTCTCCCGACGCGGATCCTTGCCGCTCAATATTCCGATTTGCGCTAACTTCAGAGATGTCGTAACCCACCGCATCTTTATTTTCCATGGTAGACGGCTCATGACTAAACGGCTCGCTGGATTCCGCCTGGAACCGGTCGCGCCTTTGGCGGTGTTCAGGCCGCTTGGCAACATCGGAGACATTACCCTCTTGGACATTATTGTCTGCTTGCGATAGTTCGTTGAACCCTGGAGCAAGATTGTGAGTCACCGCTGTGTCTGTCGCCAGGGTATCTGTCGGACTCGCGTTTTGGGAGTGCGCGCTGCCCGGTGTACCGTTGTCAGGGCGGCGGCGCCTTCCACCGCGACGTCCGCGACGGCCTGCACCTGTATGCGGTTTTTCAGTAGCCGGGACTAACAGCACAGGCGGCGCTGCGTTATTCAGGGTTTCTTCAATGACGGCTACCGGAACCATTTCATGGGGGGCAACAATTGTATCCGCAACCGGCGGTTGCTTACTCACAGCAGGTTTATCTGCCCGCGGCGATCTTGGGGAACGCGGCGCAGATGCAGTGCCCGCAGGTTTTTTATTGCGGTTCTGCGGAGCGGGGCTGCGTCGGGGATTACGCTCGGGGTGCCGCACCGGGGCTTCTTGCTCAGCGGAATTTGCAGAGCTGGCTGCGCGGGGTGTTGCGCGTTGCACGGGTTCCGTACGATCTTCCGTTTGAGCCGGGCTGGGGGCGCCGAACAGGCCCATCCATAGCTGCCGGATGAATCCCAGTTTGTCGGGTTTCGGCGCCGCCGGGTTGCGTCCGGCCTGTGGTGGGGTAGGGGCGTAAGGCATGACGCCTTTCACGGCTGGTTGTTCTGCCGCAACTTTTTCTGCGGGTGCCATTTTCTCGCTGGTTTCTTCTACCGTGGCGACCATTTCATAGCTCGGCTTGATATCTTCCTCAGCCGCGATCTCATCCCTGCGCACACGCTCTATATCATAGTGAGGAGTCATCATTGCAACGTTGGGTATAAGCATCACGTTCATATTGTGGCGCTTTTCGATAGCGTTGACTGCTGGGCGCTTTTCGTTCAACAAAAAGGTCGCAACGTTGACCGGTAATTGTACAATCAGTTTACCGGTACCTTCCTTCATGGCATCTTCTTCGATGATACGCAAGATCGCCAGCGCCGATGATTCCACGGTGCGAATGGTACCTTGCCCCACACAACGGGGGCACACCATGCCGCTATTTTCGCCCAACGACGAACGGATGCGCTGACGTGACATTTCGAGCAGGCCGAAGCGCGAGATACGGCCGACCTGCACGCGCGCACGATCCATCTTGAGGGCTTCTTTAAGCCTATCCTCAACCTCGCGTTGATTACGCGCTGGGGTCATGTCGATGAAGTCAATAACGATGAGACCACCGATGTCACGCAGACGCAACTGACGGGCAATTTCGTCTGCCGCCTCCAGGTTGGTGTTCAGGGCTGTTTCTTCGATATCGCTGCCGCGCGTGGCACGCGCCGAGTTGATATCCACCGAGACCAGGGCTTCGTTGTGATCGATGACGATCGCCCCACCGGAGGGCAAGCGCACTTCGCGATTGAAGGCCGATTCAATCTGGCTCTCGATCTGGTAACGCGTGAACAGCGGCACATTGTCTTTGTAAAGTTTGACCTTGGCCAGGTTGTGCGGCATGACCTGCTGCATGAATTCCAGTGCCTGATTATAGACGCCCGGATCGTCGATCAGAATTTCATTGATGTCCTTGCGCAGGTAATCGCGGATGGCGCGAATAATGACATTACTTTCCTGGTAAATCAGGAACGGCGCGGGCTTGTCCTTGGAGGCGGTCTCGATTGCCTGCCACATGTGCAGCAGGTAATCGAGATCCCATTGCAGTTCTTCCACGCTTTTACCAAGACCGGCGGTGCGCACGATCAGGCTCATGCCGTCCGGAATAACCAGCTCGCTCATGGCATCGCGTAGCTCGCTGCGATCATCGCCCTCGATACGGCGCGAAACACCACCACCGCGGGGATTATTCGGCATGAGTACCAAATAGCGGCCAGCCAGGCTAATAAATGTGGTTAAGGCAGCGCCTTTGTTGCCGCGCTCTTCTTTTTCCACCTGGACAATGATCTCCTGACCTTCATGGAGCATGTCCTTGATGTTGGCACGGGCCTTGCCATTACTGGCGGGGTTGTAATTGGAACGGGCAATTTCTTTAAGGGGAAGGAAGCCGTGGCGATCCGAGCCGTAATCGACGAACGCGGCCTCAAGGCTGGACTCGACGCGCGTGATTTTCGCTTTATAGATATTGGATTTTTTCTGCTCGCGGGTAGAGGTTTCGATATCCAGATCGTATAAGCGCTGGCCGTCGACCAGCGCTACACGCAACTCTTCCGGCTGAGTTGCGTTAAATAGCATTCTCTTCATGGTGTTAATCCTCAGCGCTCGACCACGTCCGTTAAGGGAGTGGGGTCGCCGGGCTAAGGATTAGAGTGTAGAATACCTTCTCAAGTCAGACACGCAGAGGCGGGCTGTTCTGATCTAATACATAGTCGGCGAAAAGTACCCGGTACGAACACGGGAGCGCCTACATTGTTATCGCTCGTAATAGGGCTGAGCGATTGAAAACCCTTGGTTTGTTATATCCGATAAGCACGAACATAAGTCAAAATTGCGTCTGGCAACGTTAGTAACCCCCCATAGGCTTCAACGCGCAGCAATTGAACAGGTACACTTCGGTAAGTTCGGTGTACCCATGCGGAGACTGCCTGTATTATCTCAAAAATGAACGACGCTTGCAAAAAAACTCCTAATCACGCCTATTTAGTGGAAATTCAGACCGATCAAGACGGGCAGAGGCTCGACAATTTTCTGGTTACCCACCTCAAAGGTGTCCCCAAAAGCCACATTTACCGCATTGTCAGAAAAGGCGATGTACGGGTTAATAAAGGCCGCATCAAGCCTGACTATAGGCTACAAGTCGGCGATGCCGTGCGCATTCCCCCGTTACGGGTATCGGACAGTAGCGAAAAAGACCTTGCCAACCCCGGCGCCCGGGTTTTACAACGGCTCAGCGACAGTATTATTTACGAAGACGATGGCCTGTTGATTATCAACAAACCCGCCGGGATCGCCGTGCACGGCGGCAGTGGTTTGAGTTATGGCGCTATCGAGGCGTTGCGCGTGTTATATCCCAATGCACCCTTTTTGGAGCTGGTACACCGCTTAGACCGCGATACCTCCGGGTGTCTGATGATTGCCAAAAAACGTAGCACCTTGCGCAGATTACACGAGCTGCTACGCACCGGCGGTATGAACAAGCGTTACCTGGCATTGGTGAAGGGACGTTGGCCGGGCGGTAGCCGCACCGTCAATGCCGCGCTACGCAAGAATACGCTGCAATCCGGGGAGCGGATGGTGTTCGTGGACGAACAGGGTAAAGAGGCCGTGAGTGTGTTTCAGCCCCATACCGTATATGCCGAGGCGAGTTTGATGCATGTCACCCTGATGCACGGCCGCACCCACCAGATTCGGGTGCACGCCAAGCACATTAATCACCCCATCGCGGGTGACGAGAAATACGGAGACGATGACTTTAATCGGCGCATGCAGGATAAAGGGGTCAAGCGATTGTTTTTGCACGCTCACTCGCTGGACTTTCAAATACCTGACACGGGCCAGAAAATTAATATCAGCGCGCCGCTCAGTGCAGATTTGCAACAGGTTTTGGCGAATTTATCTGCGTGATAGCAAGCGAGCCGAGCCCTGTTAAGGTTTAACGTGCGCCTCCGTAAATGTATTTACATAAAACCCTACCGATAAAACAGCTCATGAAATTTCCCCTGTTAGTGTTTGATTGGGATGGCACCTTGATGGATTCAGAGGCGCGTATCGTAAGCTGCATCAAGGCCTCTAGTGACGATCTTGGCCTGCCCGTCCTGGCAACTGTTGCGATCCGGGATATTATCGGCCTGGGCCTGCGCGAGGCCATTAATCGGCTGTATCCAGGCAGCGATGATAATATCCATAGTCAACTTGCCGCGCGCTACCGCCACCATTTTCTGGGTGATAATCATGCATCGTCCAGCCTGTTCCCCGGCGCTAAGGAGATGCTTGAGGTGCTGCGTGAACAGGGCTATCTGCTTGCCGTGGCGACCGGAAAGGGCCGCCACGGCCTCGATCATGTCCTGGATGAAACCGGTTGTCAGGCATTGTTCCATGCCAGCCGCTGCGCGGATGAAACGTGTTCCAAACCTCACCCGCAGATGCTCCTGGAAATCATGGAATGTCTGAAGATGAAGCCTGCGGATACCCTCATGATCGGTGATACGGAATATGATATGCAGATGGCCAGTAACGCCGGGGCAGCCGCTCTAGCGGTAAGTTACGGCGTACATACACGCGAACGCCTGCTTCAATGCAGCCCGCTGGGATGTCTCGATGATATTGCCGAGTTACCCGTGTGGCTAACGGCGGGATATAGTAAAGTTATCAAGCAGTAACTACTAAAGTTAGCGTAAGGAATTCACCATGGTTGATACCGAAGCAGATAATAAACCGTCCAACGCCTCGACTCCGGCAACTAACGAGCCGACCACGCAGTGGGAACGTAACCTGATCAACCGTCTGGTATTCGCCGGCATCAGCGAACAGCGGCGCGCACGACGCTGGAATATATTCTTCAAATCGTTATTTTTCCTGTATTTGTTAATTCTGTTAGTGATGTATTTACCCGACGATTGGACTGGCTCCGGTATGGCGGTAACGCGGCACACAGCCTTGCTGGATTTGCAGGGGGTGATCGCTGACGATAGCGAGGCAAGCGCCGACAATATTATTCACGGCCTGCGCGCCGCCTTCAAAGACAAGAACACGGCCGGCGTCATTCTGCGCATCAACAGCCCCGGTGGAAGCCCGGTGCAAGCGGGATATATTAATGATGAGATCCGGCGCCTGCGCACTGAATATCCGTCCATACCACTGTATGCCGTAATTACCGATATTTGCGCCTCCGGCGGTTATTATGTTGCCGTGGCAGCCGACAAGATTTATGCCGACAAGGCGAGCCTGGTCGGCTCGATTGGCGTATTAATGGACGGTTTTGGATTTACCGGCACCATGGAAAAGCTCGGGGTTGAGCGGCGTCTGATCACCGCGGGCGAAAATAAGGGTTTTCTCGACCCCTTTTCTCCGGTCAAGGAAGATGATGTGCAACATGTGCAAGGGTTACTCGGTGATATCCATCGCCAGTTCATCGACACCGTCAAGCGCGGGCGCGGCAAGCGCCTTAAGGAAAACGCCGACATCTACAATGGTTTGGTGTGGACGGGTGAGCAAAGCGTCAAGCTTGGCTTGATAGACGGCCTTGGCAGCAGCAGTTATGTGGCGCGTGAGATTATC
>JBDSMM010000079.1:0-25319 GCA_039915825.1 Gammaproteobacteria bacterium
GAGGCCGCCACCCGTTTATCTTTTCCCAGTGGCCACGCGGCTAGCCTCTTCAGTTGTTCGCTACTCAGATTACACCGTGCGCACCGATGTCTTGTACGAGTTGCGGCGCTGCATTCAACAGGAGTCGTGCGCCGTGATGGTTGCATAATTCCAGTGCCTGCCTGGCCAGAAACACAACTGCGCATGGCCGTGGCGCAGGCCAAGTAACAGTTCGCCACGTTCGTTAAAAATTGCGGCAGCGGCAACGTGTTGGGGAGGCGAATTAACTACAGAAAATTCGGAACACTCAAGTCCGATATTCCGCATTAATCCGCACGTAGTCGTAGGAAAAATCACAGGTCCATACCGTTGTGCTGTGCGCACCGCGGCTGAGGTGAATGCGCACGGTGATTTCATCGCGCTGCATGACGTCTTGGCCGTGCTGTTCAGTGTAGTCGGTGGCACGGGCGCCGTGTTGCACGATGCACACTTCATCAAGGTGAATAGTGATGGCTTCGATGTCGAGATCAGCGAGGCCCGCGCGGCCCACTGCTGCAAGAATGCGCCCCCAGTTCGGGTCGCAGGCAAAGAAGGCGGTTTTGACCAGCGGCGAGTGCGCGACGCTGTAGGCCACCAAGGAACATTCCTCTTCGCTACCGCCGCCATTCACTACCACGGTAATAAACTTGGTGGCGCCCTCGCCGTCGCGCACGATGGCCTGCGCCAGTTCGGTACAGACCTCGGTTACGGCCGTGCAGAGCAGGTGATAGGCGGGGTCGGCGCGGCTGTCAATATAGGGCAGCATGCTCTTGCCCGTAGCGATCAATACGCACGCATCATTTGTTGATGTGTCGCCGTCCACGGTAATGCGATTGAACGAGGCGGGCATGGCCTGCTCCAGGCAGTGCTGTAAGGCCGCCGCGCTGAGGCCAGCGTCGGTGGCGATAAAGGCGAGCATGGTAGCCATGTCGGGGCGAATCATACCGGAGCCTTTGGCGATGCCGGTCACTGTGATCGTGACGCCATTGATGTCGACTTGCCGCGAGCTGCCTTTAGCTACGGTGTCAGTGGTCATGATGCCGTGAGCGGCATCTCCCCAACCGTCAGGGTCAAGGTTTGCATAAGCGGTGGGCAGGCCGGCTTGAATCTTGTGAATCGGCAATGGCTCGCCGATAACGCCGGTCGAGAACGGCAAGATTTCATTTGCGGCACAACTGCTAATTTGCGCCAGCCTTTCGCAACAGGTGCGCGCGTCGTTCAGTCCTTGCGCACCAGTGCCGGCATTCGCATTGCCGGTATTTATCAGCAAAAAACGTGGAGAAGTTTGTGCAAGATGAGTGCGCGCCAAGATAACGGGTGCCGCGCAGAATGCATTACGCGTAAACACGGCGGCGCAGGCCGCATTTTCACATAATTCGATAACTACCACATCACGCCGCCCCACTTTCTTGATTCCCGCACACGCCGTGCCGAGCCGCAGGCCTGGGACGGGATGCATCACGGGTAATTTTGAAAGTTTTACAGCCATGGCCGATCTCGGGAAGGAAGTGAGCAAGCGTGTAGCTTAGTTAAGTGCGGAAAATGAGCTCATAAAACAATTGCTGAAGGTATGGATTACGCTTCGTGGGGTAGTAATTAACAGCTATTTATGACAACTGACCGTGGCAATGTTTAAATTTCTTGCCAGAGCCGCAGGGGCAAGGTTCGTTACGGCCCACTTTGGGTATTTCGCGCACGAACGGTGCAACCGGCGTGGCATCGGGATATTCATTTTCGCTGCCTGGCGCGGCCTCCGCCCCTATTGCTGCGGCCGGGGCATGCACAAATTGCAGGGCCGGATTTGCGCGACGCTGTTGTTCGACAGCCTGCACATCTTCCTCGGCGCGCACTTGCACCGTATAGATAGTGTGGATTACCTCGCGCTTGGTACGCTCCAGCATCTGCGCAAATAGATCAAATGCCTCGCGCTTGAATTCCTGCTTGGGATTTTTCTGCGCATAGCCGCGCAGGTGAATACCTTGGCGTAAATAATCCATGGCCGCCAGATGATCTTTCCATAAATTATCGAGCACCTGCAGCATAACCGCCTTTTCAAAATGACGCACGACATTGCTTCCGGCGGCTTCCTCTTTCGCACGATAGCTGGTTCCGATCTCGTTATGGATACGCGCGCGCAGGGTTTCTTCGTGCAGCGTAGCATCGGTGCGCAGCCATTCCTGAATCGGAAGGTGCTGGCCTAAATCTCTTTCCAGGGCTTCCTCCAGCCCGGCGGGATTCCACTGCTCTTCCATGCTCTGCGGCGGCATATAGATATCGATAATTTCGTTGGTGACATCGTTGCGGATCGCAGTGACCATCTCCGAAATGTCATCCTCGGCCATTAATTCGTTGCGCTGTTCGTAGATTACCTTGCGCTGATCGTTGGCGACGTCATCGTATTCAAGAAGCTGTTTGCGGACATCGAAGTTGCGCCCTTCGACCTTACGCTGTGCGTTCTCTATGGCCTTACTCACCCACGGGTGCTCAATGGCCTCGCCTTCGTTCATGCCTAATTTCTGCATCAAACTGCCGACGCGCTCGGAGGCAAAGATGCGCATCAGGCTGTCTTCCAGTGAGAGATAAAAACGGCTCGATCCGGCATCGCCCTGACGGCCGGAGCGGCCGCGCAATTGGTTATCGATGCGCCGCGACTCGTGGCGCTCGGTGCCGATGATATGCAGGCCGCCGCTCTCCAGGACTTCATTGTGCAATACCTGCCAGTCTTGATGTAGTTGGGCTTTAGTATTTTCGTCCGCGTCCGGCAGGGCTGCGAGTTCGGCTGCGAGGCTGCCACCGAGCACGATGTCGGTGCCACGTCCGGCCATATTGGTGGCTATGGTCACCGTTCCGGGGCGTCCAGCCTGGGCGACGATTTCCGCTTCCTGTTCATGAAATTTGGCGTTTAGCACGCGGTGCTTGATCTTTTCCTGGTCCAGCAGGCCGGAGAGATATTCCGAGATTTCGATAGATACCGTACCGACCAGCACCGGTTGCCGACGCGCTTGGCAATCCTTGATGTCCTGGATGATGGCGTCAAACTTTTCCTTCGCCGTGAGATAGACAAGATCGCCGTAATCCTTGCGCACCATCGGTTTATGCGTGGGAATAACCACGACCTCAAGGCCATAGATCTGCTGGAACTCGAAGGCCTCGGTGTCGGCCGTACCGGTCATGCCGGAGAGTTTGTTATAGAGGCGGAAATAATTTTGAAAGGTGATTGAGGCGAGCGTTTGATTCTCGTTCTGGATCGGCACACCTTCCTTGGCCTCGACCGCCTGATGCAGGCCTTCCGACCAGCGCCGTCCCGGCATGGTACGCCCGGTGAACTCGTCGACGATGATGACTTGGTTGTCCTTGACCATATAATCGACGTTGCGCTTAAACAATGCATGGCCGCGCAAGGCGGCGTTCAGGTGATGCATTAAGCTGATGTTGGCGGCGTCATAAAGACTGTCATTCTCGTGCAGGATGCCCGCCTCAAGTAATAATTCTTCGACGTGCTCATGGCCTGCCTCGGTGAGAAAAACCTGGCGCGTTTTTTCATCGACTGAATAATCACCCGGCCCTTCTTCCCCTTCCTGCTTGGTGAGCTTGGGAATCAGGGTATTCATTTTCTGATACAGGTCGGAGTTATCGTCGGTGGGGCCAGAGATGATGAGTGGCGTGCGCGCCTCATCAATCAGGATTGAATCGACCTCGTCAACGATGGCAAAATTGAGCATGCGTTGCATGCGCGCGGCCGTAGTGAAGGCCATGTTGTCACGCAAGTAGTCGAAACCGAATTCATTATTGGTACCGTAGGTAATATCGGCGTTATAGGCGGCGCGTTTTTCGTCGGCGTCCATGCCCGCTACCACGATGCCCGTAGTCAGTCCCAGGAAGGTGTACAACTGGCCCATCCAATTTGCATCGCGCCGTGCCAGATAATCGTTCACCGTGACCACGTGTACCCCTTGGCCTGGCAAGGCATTGAGATAAGCGGCGAGCGTTGCGACCAGAGTCTTGCCCTCGCCGGTGCGCATTTCGGCGATCTTGCCACTATGCAGCACCATACCGCCGATGAGCTGCACGTCAAAGTGGCGCATGCCCAGCACGCGCTTGCCGGCCTCGCGTACTGCAGCAAAGGCCTCGGGCAGCAGAGAGTCGAGCGCCTCGCCCTTGCCGCCTGCGGAGGCGGGCGCGAGGCGGAGGCGGAATTCCTCGGTTTTGGCGCTGAGTTGCTCATCTGAGAGCGCAGCTATCTGAGGCTCTAACGCATTTATCTGCGCCGCGGTTTTGTACAGGCGCTTGATCAGGCGCTCATTGCGGTTACCAAAGATCTTGCTAAGGAATTTGCTGGCCATTATCTAAGTCAAACGGTTCGGAGAGGGAAGGGAAATACACTGCGTGATAAAATGTGTATCCTGAAAATGTCTGAGTGGTTTGGGTACAAAACCGCAAGTCAGTGACCATTAATTATTATAAAGCCAATAACATTGCTCCACAGCAATTTCATGTTTTCGTAAAACCTGACTGAGTTATTATAACGTAGCGAGACGGCCAATGCCCATGAACTCCCTGAAACCGGTGCGTAAATTACTTGCTGATGGCGGGGAAGAACTGCGGCGCCTGCTTGCCCGTGCCGAGAGTTTGCAACGTGCCAGCCAAGTACTGCGGGCCCATCTTGATGCCCCTCTGGCTCAACATTGCCAGGTGGCTAATATCAAGGATGGGAGTGTCGTGATACACGCCGATTCGCCGGCCTGGGCTGCCAAGTTGCGCTTCCACGTTGCCGGCATGCTGGAGAAATTTAATAAATCGCATAGCTTTGGCACGGTGCGGGCAATCCGTATCAAGGTCAGCCCCCTCAGTGAGGCCCGCCCGTCGGCTCGGGCGGAACGGCTGGTACTTTCGCAACAGGCCGCCGCCGTACTCAAAAGCGCTGCCGATGCGGTCGTGGATCCCGAGCTTAAAAAGGTGTTACTGAAGTTGTCACAGCGGCAGATACCCGCTACAAGCTACATTAGCAAAGAATAATCTTAACTTCGTTCAAGCCACGCTGTGCTTCGACTTATAGCTAGTAGCCTTATCCCTGTTTTAAGACGCCCACACTGGCTGTCGGTATGAGATAGGGGCACACGTTTCATCGTCGAACGTCACTAATTCCCAAGCCTTTGCATCGGCGGTGAGGGTGCGTAGCAGGCGATTATTCAGTTCATGGCCGGACTTGTAGCCGCTGAACGCGCCAATCAGGCTGTGCCCGAGTAAATAAAGATCGCCGATGGCATCCAGCACCTTGTGCTTGACGAATTCATCATCGTAGCGCAACCCATCTTCATTCAAGATACGGTAATCGTCCATGACGATGGCGTTGTCGAGACTGCCGCCCAGGGCGAGACTCTTGTCGCGCAGCAATTCGAGGTCACGCATAAAGCCGAAGGTACGCGCACGGCTGACTTCTTTCACGAACGAGGTGGTGGAAAAGTCCACGCTCGCATCCTGGCGACGGCCACGGAATACGGGGTGATCGAAGTCGATCCCGAAGGAAACTTTGAAACCCTCGAACGGGTCGAATCTTGCCCATTTGTCGCCATCTTCAACCTTGATGGTGCGCTTGATGCGGATAAAGCGCTTGTGGGCGTTCTGTTCTTCAATGCCGGCCGATTGAATCAGGAATACAAACGGGCCCGCGCTACCATCCATAATCGGGACTTCAGCCGCGCTGAGGTCGACATAAGCATTGTCGATACCGAGTCCGGCCAGCGCCGACAGCAAATGTTCTACCGTGGAGATGCGTACATCGCCCTGCACCAGCGTCGTGGACAAACGCGTGTCGCCGACATTTTCCGGGCGCGCCGCGATTTCCATGGGTACAGGCAAGTCGGTACGGCGGAACACGATGCCCGTGTTGACGGCTGCGGGCCGCAATGTCAGGTATACCTTTTCCCCCGTATGCAGACCAACGCCAGCTGCCCTGATTACATTCTTGAGTGTTCGTTGTTTTATCATTACTGTTTTTCTCGCCTATAACATATTAAATCGCTTGGGCATGTTAGCACGAGCATGCGGCTGTTGCCAGCGCCAGACTATGCAAGTGACTGATACCGTTATCATTCAGCTCGAGTAGCCCCCGGGTGCAGGTTTCTTCCTGGCCGTGAGCGTGGCGTGGGCTAGGAGTTTTCAGTATGCCCGTTGGGTACTGATGGATGATTACTCGCCACCCATCAGTCCGCCTGACGACGCAGGAATGCCGGGATGTCCAAATAGTCCATGTTGGATTCCGGGGACTTGGCAAAGCGCTCCGTGGCGGCCTGGTTACGCATCACAGTGGGACGATCCAGCCGTTCGTAATCCACCTGGCCGCTTTTATCGCGCAGCACGAGCTTGACCGGAGGACGATCCTCAACCCTGCCGGTGGCGCCGAGGCCGGTGGCCACGACCGTAACACGCAGTTCGTCATGCATGTCTGGGTCCAGCACGGTGCCCACGATTACAATGGCGTCCTCAGCAGCCAACTCCTTGATGGTATGGCCGACCTCCTCGAACTCACCAATGGACATGTCCATGCCCGCCGTGATGTTGACCAGGATGCCGCGCGCACCCGCCAGGCTGATGTTTTCCAGCAGCGGGCTGGCGATGGCCATCTCCGCAGCCTTGCGCGCGCGGCCCTCACCGCACGCCGAGCCCGAGCCCATCATGGCCATCCCCATCACGGACATCACGGTCTTCACGTCGGCGAAGTCAACGTTAATGTTACCCGGACGCGTGATAAGTTCCGCAATGCCCTGCACCGCGCCGAGCAGCACGTTATTGGCGGCCTTGAAGGCCTCCAGCAGACTGACATTCTTGCCTAGCACGCTAAGCAGGCGCTCGTTAGGGATGGTGATCAGCGAGTCCACATATTGTGTTAATTCCTTGATGCCGGCCTCGGCGGTGCTCATGCGCTTGGCCCCTTCGAACGGGAATGGCTTGGTAACCACGGCCACCGTCAAGATACCCATTTCGCGCGCCACCTGCGCTACGATCGGGGCTGCCCCGGTGCCGGTGCCGCCGCCCATACCGGCGGTGATGAAGATCATGTCCGCGCCCTGGATGATCTCCATGATGCGTTCGCGATCTTCCATTGCAGCCTGGCGGCCGATCTCGGGATTCGCGCCTGCACCCAGTCCCTTGGTAATGGTGCTGCCCAGCTGCAAGGTGGTGCGTGCCGAACTGTTGCGCAGGGCCTGGGCATCGGTATTGGCGCAAATAAAATCCACACCTTCGATGTTGGCCGAGGCCATGTGTTCGACGGCATTGCCGCCCCCGCCGCCAACGCCGATCACCTTGATGACCGCGTTGGGTGTGTAAGTATCCACTAGTTCAAACATCATTTTCTTCACTCCCGTTACTTGATTGATTGATAGTCTTTTCAGACCCCTATCGCAAACCGTGTGTGTTCCGCCCTTGCCAGTCCAAATCCGCTATGCTTTTATTCAAATTTTACAAATCGTTAAAAATTGCCCTGAAACCAGCCCTTCATGCGCTCCCACACGGCCTTCACGCTGCCGCCCATGCGCCCCTCGTGCCGGGGTTTGTCCCGGTGCTGGTGCGCGAACAGCAGCAGACCGACACCGGTGGAATAAATGGGGCTGCGCACCACGTCGACCAGCCCCGCAATGTGCTGCGGCACGCCCAGACGCACCGGCACATGAAATATTTCTTCGGCGAGATCCACCATGCCTTCCATCTTGCAACTGCCGCCGGTAAGCACGACGCCCGCCGCGATCAAATCCTCAAAGCCGCTACGGCGCAGCTCGGCTTGGATAAGCGTAAGTAACTCTTCGATGCGCGGTTCGACCACCTCGGCCAGCGTCTGACGCGCCAGGCGCCGCGCCGGCCGCTCGCCCACGCTGGGCACCTCGATGCTTTCATCGGCCAAGGCAAGTTGCGTGAGCGCGCAGGCGTACTTGATCTTGATCTCTTCGGCATATTGCGTGGGCGTGCGCAATGCCACGGCGATATCGTTGGTCACCTGATCGCCGGCAATCGGGATGACTGCGGTGTGGCGGATGGCACCCTCGGTGAACACGGCAATGTCGGTGGTACCGCCGCCGATATCAACGAGACACACGCCAAGTTCCTTCTCGTCATCGGTCAGCACGGCGTAGCTCGACGCGAGTTGCTCCAGGATGATGTCGTCAACCTCCAAACCGCAGCGCTTCACGCATTTCATGATGTTTTGCGCCGCGCTGACCGCGCCGGTGACCATATGCACCTTGGCCTCCAGACGCACGCCGGACATGCCGATCGGATGCCGTATGCCGTCCTGGTTATCGATAATGAATTCCTGCGGCAGGATGTGCAGGATCTTTTGATCGCCGGGCATGGCCACGGCGCGTGCCGCCTCGATCACCCGCTCTACATCGTCGTGACTGACCTCTTTGTTGCTGATCGCCACGATGCCGTGCGAATTAAGGCTCTTGATATGACTGCCGGCAATGCCCGCGGATACCGAATGAATCTGGCAACCGGCCATGAGTTCGGCCTCTTCCACGGCGCGCTGAATGGATTGCACGGTGGATTCGATGTTGACTACCACACCTTTTTTCAGGCCGCGCGAGGGGTGCGATCCGATGCCGATGATCTCGACCTTGCCATCCGCCATGATCTCACCAACGATAGCGAGTACCTTGGAGGTGCCAATGTCGAGGCCGACTATCAAGTCTTTTTCAATTTTTTTCGACATATCTCAGCCCGATAATCCAGCACAGAGGTGCTTGGGGTTTAAAGTCCAACGCGAAGCCGTAAAGGCGCAACATTCCCCGCTACATCTTTGCGTCTGGGCGTTAATAAAAATTTTCATGATGGGATTTTGCCCCAGCGCACCGCCAGGCCATTGCCGTAACGCATGTCCACACGCTCGATGCCGTTGCCGGCCGGTGCGGCCAGCAGACTGGGGTAGACCCGCACAAAGCGCTGCAAATGTGTATTGCTGTCGGTTCGGCCTAGGAGCAGCTCAATGCCGGTATCAAGGCTAAGACGCCAGGCGCGGCGCGCGTCCAGATCAAGCCGCTGGATATGTAACTTCAATGGAGCGATGGCCTTGCTCATGTCGCGATAGTGGGCGAGAACCGTCACTTGCGTGCCCGCTGGCCCGTGCAACTCCGGCAGGTCGGCTGGGTAGCTGGCCGGCTGGGGTGAAAATAGCTTGCCCTCGTTGCTTAACAGGGCTTGATCACCCCAGCGCGCCACGGCGAGATGTTCGGTGACGCTGACATGCAAGGTGTCCGGCCAAACGCGACGCACGCTCACGCTACGCACCCACGGAACCTGCAGCGCCGCCTGGCGCAGGGCATCGACATCCGCGTATAAAAATCCGTCACCGGCCGCACCCGCCATAGCCTGTTGCAGATTTTCCGTAGTGACATGGGTGAATGCCCCTTCGATACGCACCGATTTCAACGGCAGGGTGGCCGGGTCGCGTAATTCCATTACTCCCCAGCCGGCAGCTGCGGCCACTGCAAGACACAGCGCGCTGACCAGGATAGTGCCCAGCCAGCGCGGCCGCTGATCGATGCGGGGTGCACTGTTTATGTTCAGCGGCGGGCGGGACACGGGGGCATTGCGCAGCTTTGGTGTCAGCGGTGCGGGTCGCAGGGCCGTGTAGGGTGTAGAGGCCACCCTGCTACTGGAATCGTCATGGTCCAAGATGTTTGACCACGCATTCGGGGCAGACGGAGGCGGAATAAACTCGATCGGGACATGCTCGATATCATGATCGTAAGCAGCGGACCGCTGAGTAGATGCCGGGTGGGTAGCGCGCACGTCCGGGCGCTCATGGTCAGAGCCAGGTGCGGAAAACTTCGGATAAAGATCGACGTCGGGTTTAGTGTGATGCATTAGGCCCCCCCCGCAGCGGCTGGGCCAGGCGTCAAGCTGCCTTCCAGGATGCGCCAGACCAACTCGTCGAATTCAATACCCGCGTGACGCGCTGCCATGGGTACCAGGCTGTGGTCGGTCATGCCGGGCACCGTGTTGGACTCGATCAGCCAGGGCTGGCCTTGAGCATCGCACATGAAATCCACGCGGCCCCAGCCACTGCAACCCAAGGTGTCGAAGGCGCGCAACGCCAAGTTCTGAAACGTTTGTTCTTGCGCGGGGTCAAGGCCGGCGGGGCAGAAGTAGCGCGTGCTATCCGCCGAATATTTGGCCTCGTAATCGTAAAACACGTTCGGTGTCTCCAGACGGATCAGCGGCAGCGCCTGTCCCCCGAGCAGCGCAGCCGTGTACTCCGCGCCCTCAATACAACGCTCGACGATCACACATGAGTCGTACGCCGCCGCCGCTGCCCAGGCCGCAGCCATTTGTCCCGCCTCGCTGACCTTGCTTATGCCGATGCTGGAGCCCTCGTGCGCGGGCTTAACCATGAGCGGTAGGCCGAGTTTCTCCATTACCTTATCCAGTTTGGCATTGGGCTTGAGTACGGCGAACGGTGGCGTGGGCAGGCCGGCGCCTACCCAGATCAGCTTGGCACGCAGCTTGTCCATGCTAAGTGCGGAGCCCAGCACACCGCTGCCGGTGTACGGTAGGCCCAGGGTTTCCAATGCCCCTTGCAGCGTGCCGTCTTCGCCGCCGCGCCCGTGCAGGGCAATAAACACGCGGTCGAAATTACCGGCTGCCAACACCTGGAATACGTCTCTGCCCGCATCAATCGCATGCGCATCCACGCCCTTGCGCAGGAGCGCGTTGTAGACGGCCTGGCCGCTCTTGAGCGACACCTCGCGCTCGGCGGAGAGCCCGCCCATGAGCACTGCAACCTTGCCGAAGTCGCGCGCCTGGATCATGCGGGTTCACCCACGATGCGCACTTCGGGGATCAAGCGCACGCCGTGCCGTTGTTCGACGGCATCAATGATGGTAGCGATCAACGCCTCAATATCCGCCGCGCGCGCCGCCCCGGTGTTGATAATGAAATTGGCGTGCTTTTCGGACACGCAGGCCTTGCCGATGCAGACGCCCTTGAGCCCGCAAGTTTCGATGAGACGTGCGGCATGATCGCCAGGCGGATTGCGGAATACCGATCCCGCGCTGGGCTGGCTGATCGGCTGGGTCAGGTTGCGCCGCTCCAGCAATTGCTTGATGCGCGCCTTGGCGCTGCCGCTGTCCGCTTGGGTAAAACGTAGTGTGGCGGCCACGAACCATTCCTGTTGTGGATGGCCATAAGAATTCTGTGCTGCTTGCGGGATGGTGACGTTGCGGTAGGCGATGCGGTATTCGTCAACACTGCGCACATGGCGTTCACCACAGCGGTCCACTGTCTCCACGCTCTGCACCAGGCTCCAGGTCTCGGCGCCGAATGCGCCTGCGTTCATGGCCAGCGCCCCGCCCATGGTGCCGGGGATGCCGGCGAAAAATTCGCCGCCGTGCAGACCGGCCTGCGCCGTGAAACGCGCCACCTTGGCGCAGGGCACCCCCGCCTCGGCGCGCACGCTTTGCGCGCCCAGTTGGGTCAGGCCGTTGAGCATGCCGCTGGTCGCGATCACGGTGCCGCGCAAGCCGCCGTCGCGCACTAACAGATTGCTGCCCAGCCCCAGCCAGAATACCGCTTCAGTCGGCGGCAACTGACGCAGCAGGGTCGCAACATCGTCAATATCCGCAGGTTGATAAAAGTGCTGCGCCGGGCCGCCGACACGCCAGGAGGTATGGCGTGCCAAGGGCTCCTCGTGACGCAGCTTGCCGCGCAAACCTTCCATAATGAAGGCGGTGGGCAGGGCCGATAGGACGGTTTCGGGCAGTGCATTCATTAATGTTTGGTTCCCAGACTGCTCGCCTTGATTTCCACTAGTCCATGCAGCACTTCCTTCGCCCCACCGTGTCCCGCTGTGGCAAGGTGCTGGGCCAGCGTGGCAGCAACCGTGCCGATGTCGCCAGCGCCGAGGGTCAGTAAAATGTCGCCGTGCTGGAGCACATCCGGCAAGATTGTTACAAGGTCGGCTACGGTAGGCGCAAATATGGGATCATTTTTGGCGCGTGCGCGGATGGCGCGGCACAGCGTGCGCCCGTCGGCACCGGCGATGGCTGGCTCGCCAGCTGCGTAAATCTCCACGAGCACCAGTACATCAATCCTGGCCAGCACCTCCACAAAATCTTCAAACAGGTCGCGCGTGCGCGTGTAGCGGTGCGGCTGAAAGGCAACCACCAGCCGGCGCTGCGGCCAGCCTTCGCGGATCGCCTGCAAGGTTGCAGCGACCTCGCGCGGGTGGTGGCCGTAGTCATCTATCATCAATACCTGACCGCTGGCCGTGGCAATCTCGCCGTAGATCTGAAAGCGGCGTGCGATACCTTGAAAGCCCGCCAGGCCCGCTTGAATCGCAGCATCGGAAACGCCAACTTCATGCGCAACGGCGATTGCGGCCAGGGCGTTTAACACATTATGTTTGCCGGGCAGGTTAAGCGTGATATTCAACCAGTCGGGAACGCCGGGACGCGCCACCTTGAAATGCGTGCGCGTCTGTTCCTGGCAGATATTCGTTGCGCATAAATCGGCATCCTCAGACAGGCCGTAAGTCAGCACCGGCCGCGCCAGTTCCGGCAGGATCTCGCGCACCACCGGGTCATCGATGCAGACCACGGCCAGCCCGTAAAATGGAAGGTGATGAATAAATTCCACGAAGGTTTGGCGCAACCGCGCGAAATCGCCGCCATAGGTTTCCATGTGATCGGCGTCGATATTGGTGATGATGGATAACATCGGTTGCAGATGCAGGAACGAGGCATCGCTTTCATCGGCCTCGGCCACCAGGTATTTGCTTGCACCTAGGCGCGCATGGGTGCCGGCACTATTGAGAAGTCCGCCAATGACAAAGGTCGGGTCCAGTCCGCCCTCAGCCAGCAGGCTGGCCGTGAGGCTGGTGGTAGTAGTCTTGCCGTGGGTGCCGGCGACCGCGATGCCGTGCCGAAAACGCATTAGCTCGGCCAGCATCTCGGCGCGCTGCACCACCGGAATGAGCCGCGCGCGCGCGGCCAGCACCTCGGGGTTATCGGCAGCAACCGCAGTGCTGACCACCACCACATCTGCCGCACGTCTTGACGTATTGCCGATCTGCGGCAGTTCATGAATCTTGCCGATGGTACCCTCGTCCAGGTGACGCGCATCATGCCCCATGAATATCTGCGCACCCAGCTTGGCCAGCCGCTGCGTCATATTATTTTCATTAATATCCGAACCGCTGATTTGATAGCCCAGATTAATCAGCACCTCGGCAATGCCGCCCATGCCCGCGCCACCGATGCCGACAAAATGGATGCGACGAATGCGCCCCATACCCAGCGGTAGGGACTTCACTGCCGGTCTCTTTTGGTTAACCATGGGCCGCCTCCCTGCATAAGGCGGCGACCCGTGCAGCCGCTTCTGGCTGCGCACAATTACGCGCAGCTTGTGCCATAGCGAGCAGACGATTGCGCGCTTGGCTAAAGTCCTTTAGTAAATCGGTTAAATAAGCCGGTGTTAAACCGGGTTGCGGCACCAGCACGGCGGCGCCCGCATCGGCCAGATAACGCGCATTGTGGGTTTGGTGGTCGTCCACCGCGTGTGGGTACGGTACGAGGATAGCGGCCACACCGGCGCAGGCGAGTTCGGCCACGGTCAAGGCCCCGGCGCGGCACAATACGAGATCCGCCCAGCCATAGGCCTCGGCCATGTCGCCGATGAATGGTACCAGGCGCGCTGTGACTCCGGCCTCCTGGTAACACTGCCGGGCCGCGTCAATATTACGCGCGCCGGTCTGGTGCCAGACCTCGGGGCGTGCGTCAGGTGCGAAAGCGTGCAGACTTTTGGGCACGACTTCGTTAAAGATTTGTGCGCCGAGACTGCCACCCAGTACCAGCAATCGCAATGCGCCGCTACGCCCCGTTAAACGCTGCTCCGGCTCAGTGACTGCGGTGATTTCGGCACGTACCGGATTACCGGTATGCAGCGCATGCCGGGTGTGCAGACTGCCTGGAAAGCCTTCCAGGACTTTGCTGGCCAGCGGTGCGAGCAGGCGGTTGGTAAGGCCGGCGATAGCATTTTGTTCGTGAATGACCAAGGGTTTATCGAGTAGCCAGGCGCTAAAGCCACCCGGCCCGGCGACAAAGCCACCCATGCCCAGTACCGCATTGGGGCGCAGCCGTATCAACAGCATCAGCGATTGCATAAAGGCCACAGTGAGTTTGGAGGGCGCGAGTAGCCAGCTCAGCCAGCTCTTGCCGCGCAGCCCACTGATCGAGATGAACGAGATGTCAATGCCGGCGCGCGGTACGATGTCGGCTTCCAGGCCGGCGCGCGTGCCTAACCACATTACATTTACGCCTTGCGAGCGCAGGGTTTCCGCTACCGCGAGTGCGGGGAAAACATGTCCTCCCGTACCGCCTGCCATGATAAGTATGCGCAGGCTCATTTGTTCATACCTGCACGGATGTGTGCGGGCACATACGCCCGGCGTTCGGACATCCGTTCTGCCGTCTCCGCCCAGGTGCGCGGCGCTGCGCGCCGGTCTTCGCCATTGCGGCGCTGGCGCACTTCATAGTCGACGCGCATCAATAACGCAATGGCGATGCAACTTACCACGATGCTACTGCCGCCATAGCTCATCAGCGGTAGCGTAAGGCCCTTGGTGGGTAGCACGCCCATGTTGACGCCAACGTTAATGAAGGCCTGCAAGGCAATCCACAGGCCCAACCCGTAGGCGAGAAAAGCGGCGAAACGGTTGCCGGTCTGTTCGGCGAGATGGCCGATGGCAAAGGCACGCCACACAATAATGGCGAACAGGCTGATCACCGCGATCGCGCCGGCGAGACCGAGTTCTTCGGCGAGCACCGCGAACAGAAAGTCGGTGTGTGCCTCGGGCAGGTAGAACAGTTTTTGAATGCTGCCGCCGAGGCCCACGCCAAACCATTCTCCGCGGCCGAAGGCGATCAGGGCCTGGGTTAACTGGAATCCACTATTGAACGGGTCCGCCCACGGGTTTAAAAACGTGGTCAGACGCGTCAGGCGATAGGGTGAAGATATGGCCAGCCCCGCCAGCAATAACACGGCCGGCACGATCAGCAGGCCAAACTGCCATAAGCGCACGCCGCCGAGGAACAATATGCCGAGAGCAGTGGCAGTGATTACCACGGTTGCACCGAAATCCGGCTCCAAGAGTAGCAATACGGCAATGAGGGCAAGTACTCCTACCGGTTTTAAAAAACCGTGTATCGAGGCGCAGACCTCCTCACGCCGACGCACCAAATATCCAGCCAGATACATGATGAAAAATAGTTTGACCAATTCCGAGGGTTGCAGATTGATAAAGCCCAACCCCAGCCAGCGCATGCTGCCGTTTACCTCCCTGCCGACGCCCGGCATTACCACGAGCGCCAATAGCAGGATGCCTAACATCAGCAGTAGCGGGGCGAATTTTTCCCAGTACACCAAGCGCGTGCGCACTACCATAAAGGCAAGCACCAGACCGGCAGCCACATAGGCGGCCTGGCGAATGAGGTAGTAAAAGGGCTGGTTAAGCTCGCGCTCGGCGATAGTAATCGAGGCCGAACACACCATTACGAGGCCCAAGGCCAACAGGGTTAATGCGGCGGTTGGTAGCCAGTAATCAGGTTTTGCCAATTGGGCGGTGAGGGTGGCGCGTTGCAGGGTCATTGGAGTGCTTCCCCAGGCAACTTTAAGCTCTTCTCTACCGCCACAACAAACATGCGGCCGCGTTCCTCATAGCCGCTGTACATGTCGAAACTGGCGCAAGCCGGGGAGAGTAATACCTGATCGCCGCGCTGTGCCAGGTTGCGTGCGGCACCCACGGCCTCTTGCATATTGCGGGCATGGACTACGGGCACAATATTATTCAATGCGGCCTCGATAATAGGCGCGTCCCGGCCGATCAACACCACGGCGCGTGCGTGGTCAGCCACGGCCGTGCGCAGCGGCGTAAAATCCGCGCCTTTGCCATCGCCACCGGCGATCAGCACGACCTTGCCGTGATTGCTGTCCGCGCTAGTCGCAAGCCCCTGCAACGCCGCTAGCGTGGCACCGACATTAGTACCCTTGGAATCGTTGTACCAATTAATGCCATCGCGTTCCGCCACCCATTGGCTACGGTGCGGCAGGCCGGGAAATTCGCGCAGTGCTTTCAGCATGGCTGCCAGCGGTAAATTCAGTGCATCGCCCAAGGCAAGTGCCGCCAGGGCGTTGGCGATATTGTGGCTGCCCTTGATGCGCAATTCGCGCACCGGCAATAAGGACTGCCCCCCTCGGGCCAGACAGGTCTCGCCGCATTCGCTACGCAAGCCGAAGCCGTCAGGGGCAGGTGCCGCCAAACCGAATCGCACCAGGCGTCGATCGGGGCAAATCATGGCGTTCACCGTGGGGTCATCCACATTGATGACCATCACGCCGTCGCCGTTATAGGCGCGCGCCTTGGCGCGTATGTATTCGTCAATATCCGCGTAGCGATCCATATGGTCGGGTGTGATATTCAGCACAACGGCTGCGGCGGCGTTCAGCGAATGCGTGGTTTCCAATTGAAAACTGGAGAGTTCCAGCACATAAAGATCGGGCTCGCAATCCTGCACCAGATCCAGCGCTGGTGTACCCAGGTTCCCGCCGACCCGCACCTCAAGACCGGCGCATTGCGCCATCAACCCGACCAAGGTGGTCACCGTGCTCTTGCCGTTCGAACCGGTGATGGCAATAACCGGCGCGCGCGTGTAGCGTGCAAACAGTTCAATGTCGCCGAGTACGGGAATGCCGCGCTTCATGGCTTCAGTGATGATGGGTTCCTTCAAAGACACGCCGGGGCTGACCACGATTTGCTCTGCACGTGTCAAAATCTCAGTGTTAAATCCTTCCATGAACAGCGCGACTTGGGGCAATTCCTGTTGCAGGTACGTCAGACCAGGGGGCTGGGCGCGGCTGTCGGTCACCGCGAGCGGTACGTCACGCGCCGCCAGAAAACGCGCGCAGGACAGGCCGGTCTTGCCGAGACCGATAATGACGGTGCGCGGTGCGCTGGCTGGCTGTTTCATGACAGCGGCCATGGGCAGAGTCCTGGGCATAGCGTTTCCATATCAGCGTAACTTCAAGGTGGCCAGACCGATCAGCACCAGCACCACGGTGATGATCCAGAAGCGCACGATGACGCGCGGCTCCGGCCAACCCTTCAATTCAAAATGATGGTGCAGTGGCGCCATTCGAAAGATGCGTTTGCCGGTCAGCTTGAACGAGGCCACCTGCAAAATCACCGACACCGTCTCCATCACGAATACGCCGCCCATGATCAGCAACACGAGTTCCTGACGTACCACTACGGCCGTCACACCCAGCGCGGCGCCGAGCCCCAAGGCCCCAACATCACCCATAAATACTTGCGCCGGGTACGTGTTAAACCATAAAAACCCGAGCCCCGCCCCGACTATCGCCCCGCAAAATATCACCACCTCACCCACGCCCGGGATGTACGGAATGGCGAGGTACTTCGCAAAATTCGCATTGCCGGTGAGATAGGCAAAAATGCCGAGCGCGCCGGCCACCATCACCGTGGGCATAATGGCCAGGCCGTCGAGGCCATCGGTAAGATTCACCGCATTGCTGGAGCCGACGATTACGCCGTAAGTCAGCGCGATAAAAATCAGGCCCAGCTCCGGCGCGAAATTCTTGAAGAACGGCACGACGAGTTGCGTCTCAGCAGGAATCTGGGCAGTGGAGTAGAGGAATACTGCGGCGCCCAGACCTACCACCGACTGCCAGAAATACTTGGAGCGCGCGCTGAGCCCCTTCGAGTTGCGCAGCACGAGCTTTTTGTAATCGTCTACCCAGCCGATCATGCCGAACAACAGTGTTACGACCAGCACGATCCAGACGTAGCGGTTACCCAAATCTCCCCACAGTAAGGTCGAGGCACCGATAGCCACCAGGATCAAGGCTCCACCCATGGTGGGTGTGCCGGACTTGGTCAGATGCGTCTGGGGACCGTCGTCGCGCACGCGCTGACCGATCTGGTGGAAACTGAGGCGGCGGATCATTACCGGGCCCAGCCATAACGAGATCACCAGGGCCGTCAAGGCGCCCAAAATGGCACGCAGGGTCAGGTATTGAAATACGTTAAAGCCACTGTAAAGGCCTTCGAGGGATTGGAATAAATAGAACAGCATGGCGTTAGTCGGTTCCGGCCGGCGGCGGTGCGAGTGCTGCTACTACGTATTCCATGCCGGCACTGCGTGAGCCTTTTACCAGCACGCTCACCTTGTCCGGCAACGTGGCAGCGAGTGCGTCCTGTAACGCCACGATAAGTTCGCACTGCGTGGCAAAGTGGCGGGCGTTAGTGCCTGCGGGAGCGAAACTTTGCACTGCGAAACGGCTCAGTTCGCCCACGGCAAATAACCGGTCAATGTTCAAAGCACGCGCCTGCTCCCCCGCCACTTCATGCATGGTGCGAGTGTTATCGCCCAATTCGGCCATATCGCCGAGCACCAGCCACTTGGACGCTGGTTCATCAGCGAGTACCTCGAGCGCGGCTTTTAATGAGCCGGGGTTGGCATTGTAGGTGTCGTCGATAATGCGCGAATTGTGCAGACCGGGCTTGATTTGCAAGCGGCCCTTGACGGGCTGCACCGCCTCCAGGCCACGCTTGATATCCGCGAGCGCCGCGCCCGCCGCCAGTGCTGCGGCGCTGGCGGCCAGTGCATTCATTACGTTATGGCGGCCGGGCAGGGCCAGATTGATGTTGATGCCGCCCGCTGGCGTACGGATCTGTACGTGAGTTCCAGAGTCCTGCAATTTCCACTGGGCGCTGACATCGGCAGAATTTTCCAAACCGAAACTCAGGTAGCGGTGGGTGCCAATCAGTTCATGCCACAGTCCGCTAAACACATCATCGGCATTGATAATGGCCGTGCCTTGTGCATCCAAGCCCATGAAGATTTCACCCTTGCCGCGCGCAACGCCCTCGACATTAATAAAACCTTCCAGATGCGCAGGCCCGGCGTTATTTATCAGCGCCACAGTGGGCTGGGTAATGTCGGTCAAATAAGCAATATCACCGGGATGATTCGCACCCATTTCGATAACCGCGAAACGATGAGTGGCATCAAGGCGCAGTAAAGTCAGCGGCAGGCCGATGTCGTTGTTCAGATTGCCTTGGGTAACCAGCGTCGGGCCGACTTGATTAAAAATGGCCGCGAGCATTTCCTTTACCGTGGTCTTGCCGTTGCTGCCAGTGACGGCGATGACGGGAAGGGTAAATTGCTGACGCCAACTTGCCGCCAATCGGGCCAGGCTGGTCCGTGTATCAGCGACACGCAAGGTCGGAAGCAGAGTGGGCGGCGCCGTGTTATTCAGCATTGCCGCCACGGCGCCCTGCGCCTGCGCCTGCGCCAGAAACTCGTGAGCATCGAAGTGCGGGCCTAACAAGGCCACAAACAAATTGTCTGCCTGCAGGTTGCGTGTGTCGGTGCTCACGCCGCGAAATTCCACGTCGTCGCCGCTCAGTGTGGCATCAATGGATTGTGCGGCTTGCGATAAGCGCATACGGATCATTGCGGCGCCTTATGCAGCAGGTCGAACACCTGCTGCCGGTCGCTGAACGGAAGCTTCTGCGCGCCGACCTGCTGGTAGGCCTCGTGGCCCTTGCCCGCGATCAGCACGACGTCGCCGGCGCGCGCGTAAGTGATCGCGAAGGCGATGGCCTGCGCGCGCAGGCGCTGGATATACACGCCATCCGGGTTGATCATGCCGGAAAGAATATCGGTAATGATGCCCAGCGGATCTTCAGTGCGTGGATTGTCGTCGGTGACGACCACGTAGTCGGCAAATTTCTCCGCCACCGCGCCCATCAGGGGGCGCTTGCCGCGGTCGCGGTCCCCGCCGCAACCGAACACGCACCACAATCGCGCGCCACGCGTACTGTGCTCGCGCAGAGTGGCCAGCGTCTGCTCCAGGGCATCGGGGGTGTGTGCATAATCGACAATCGCCATGGGTTGGCCGGCGTTGCCGAAGCGTTCCATGCGGCCGGGAATGGTGTTGATTCGGGTCGCGCGCTCCAAGGCCACAGTGAGCGGCAGTCCCATCAGTAGCAGTGTGGCGACTACGGCCAAAAGATTAGAGGCATTAAAGCGACCCAATAGCGGGCTGTGCAGCTGGCCCTTGCCCCAGGGGCTTGCCACGTCCATCTCCAGGCCGGTCATGCTTAATTGCAGATTGCTGCCGTGCACGCCCGCAGCGGCCGCGGAACTCAAGCCGTAAGCCAGGGGTTGTACCCCGGCCGGTAGGGATGCCAGCAATTCGCGTCCAAAGGCATCGTCGGCATTGATCACGGCGTGTTTCAATTTAGGCATTAAAAACAGTTGGCGTTTCGCTGCGGCGTAGGCCGCCATGGTGCCGTGGTAATCGAGATGGTCGCGACTTAAATTAGTGAATATCGCAGTGTCGAAGGCGGTAGCGTTAACGCGGCCCTGCACCAAACCGTGCGAAGACGCTTCCATCACCACATTGCGTGCGCCTTGGCTGCGCAGTTTATCGAGCAGGGCCTGCAGGGTGACCGCATCGGGCGTGGTATGGCTGCCCATGGCGACATCGCCATACAACCCATAACCCAGCGTGCCAATTACGCCGCAGGACGGTGTGTTATCGCCAGTGCTCAAAGCCTGCGCCAGAAAATGGCTGACTGAGGTCTTACCATTGGTTCCGGTGACGCCGATGACCGTCAGCTCCCCCGAGGGATGATTATAAAAACGGCTGGCAATGTGGCCAATCTGCTGGCTCAGGTTTTCAATCCCGAAGGTAGGGACCGGAAGATGCGAAATAGCAGGGCGGTTTGGCAGTAGGGCAGCGTTTGTTCCAGCCTTTATTTCAAAGGCCACCGCCACGGCGCCCGCCTTGATTGCGGCGTCGATAAACTCCTGGCCATGTGCATGTGTGCCTTGGCATGCCAGAAACAGGTCGCCGGGCCGGGTCTTGCGGCTGTCCAGCGAGAGGCCGTGGATATCACGCTCACAGGTGGATTCAACTACGGCAATGCCGGCCAGTAACGAACTAAGCTTATGCACCGTGGGCGTGCCGGATTGAGAGCAGGAGGCCGTCATCATGGCTTGCCTCCCGTGGTGGCGGCGGATGTCGATGGAATAATATTCTTGATGTGCAGGATTTCATCGATGGCCAGTGAAGTATTCGGAGGGCCAGGTGTCGGCGTCGGGGCACGCCTTTCTGTAGCACGGGCTGCTAACGAATCCGGGCGCTTCACAGGTAATGTAACCGAGGGTTCGCGATGCAGATCGGCAGGCCTGTCACTGGTACGCACTGCAACTTGAGCCAAGGGCTTTGCGGGTTCTTTCTTCACAGTTTTACTGGCTGCTGGGATAATCGGCGACACAACATCTTCATCCGAGACAACGGCAAGCCCAGTTGGCACGAGCGGCATCGCGAGGGGTGCGTTGGAAGTCAGCAACAGGTGAGGCGGGGCCGTGGGCAGGTCATCAGGCGCAATATCCAGCAAGCGCAAGGCGTCGGTCATCACCTTGGAAAACACCGGCGCGGCCACCAATCCGCCGTAGTAGTCTTTGTTGCCCGGCTCGTCGATCATGACGACCATCACCAAGCGTGGTCGCGTCGCGGGTACCATAGCTGCAAACAACGACAAATAGCGATTTTGCACATAGCCGCCCGGCCCTAGCTTGCGCACGGTGCCGGTCTTGCCGGCCACGCGATAACCCGGCACACGCGCCAATGTGGCCGTGCCGCCTTCGTTGATAACGCGCTCCATCATGACGCGTACCTGGGCAGCGGTTTCGGCCTTCATTACCGGCTTGCCGACGGGCGGATATTCCACGGGTAAAAATGACACGGGGCGCAGCTGCCCGTCGCCGGCCAGCACGGTGTAGGCTTGGGCCAATTGCAGGGGTGTAACGGAGAGTCCGTAACCGAAAGACAGCGTGGCGCGGTCGAGATCGCGCCAGCGTTGATAAGGTGTTAATAATCCGCTGGCTTCACCCGGAAAACCGCTGCCGGTGGATACGCCAAATCCCGAGCCCGAAAACACATCCCACATGCGCAGCGGCGGAATGGCCAGGGCCATTTTGGTGGCGCCAATGTTGCTGGATTTTTGAATGACAGTGGAGACATCGATGAGGCCGTAGTCGTGCAGGTCGCGGATCATCTTGCGGCCGACTTTAAAAAAGCCCGGGCCCGTTTCAATTAGCGTGTCCGCACGGTATTGGCCGGACTCCAATGCGGCGGCGACCGTGAACGGCTTGATTGTCGAGCCGGGTTCGAAGACGTCGGTAACGGCGCGGTTACGCGAGCCGTTACTGCGTGTCTGGTTGGGCCGGTTCGGGTTGTAGGCGGGCAGGTTCACCATCGCCAGCACCTCGCCACTATGCACGTCCAGAACCACCGCTGAGCCGGCCTTGGCCTGCTGCAGGGTGAGGGCCGCCTTTAATTCGCGATGAGCAAGATACTGGATGCGCCGGTCGATGCTGAGGCGCAAATCGCGGCCGGGGCGCGGCGGGCTGATGCTTTCGACGTCTTCAACAATGCGTCCCAGCCGATCTTTAAGAACGCGCTTACTGCCCGGTACGCCGCCCAGCCATTCGTTGTAACTGAGCTCCAGTCCTTCCTGGCCGGCGTCGTCAATGCCAGTAAAGCCCAGCACTTGGGCGGTCACTTCGCCGGCGGGGTAATAGCGCCGATACTCGCGTTGCAGTGAAATGCCGGGCACGCCCAAGGCCATGACCTGCCGGGCAACATCGGGGTTGATGCGCCGCTTGAGGTAGATAAACTCCTTGTCCATGCGCGCGGCGACGTGTTGCTGAAGTTGCTTTTCATCCAGGCTCAATAACTTCGCAAGTTTCGGCAACGATGCCCGCGCGCTCACCATCAACTGGGGATTGGCCCATACCGAATCGACTGGGGTGCTGATGGCAAGCGGATCGCCATTGCGGTCGGTAATCATGCCGCGGTGCGCCGCAACAGGAATTACGCGCAGGTGGCGGGCGTTGCCTTCGCCTTGCAGGAAGTTTTTGTTGAAGACCTGCAAGTCCACCGCGCGCCACGTCAGTAGCAAGGTGACGAGGCTGAGCAGGGCTAGCACCAAGAGACGCCGGCCGGGATAGCTGCGTAACTTGCCGGGCGTGGTATTCATGGTTTTATGATCACCACAGTTTCGGGGGCGGGGGCGATCATGCCGAGCTTCGTGCGCGCCTCGGTGTCGATGCGGGCATGTGTGGCCAAGGTGCTCTGTTCCAATTGCAATTGGCCCCATTCCACATTCATTGCATCGCGCGTTGCCTGCAAGGCCTGTAATTCCATAAATAATTTGCGACTTTCGTGTTTTGCGTAGACCACGCCGATGGCTGAGGCAAACCCTGCCAGGGCCAGCAAGCCAAGCAATAATCCGGAGGCGCCGAGCCGGAACCCCGGGTTGCGCGCCCGGCCTGTTGGCGGATTTTTTACGGCACCGTTGCCGGCATCAGGTGGATAAGCAAGCGCCGCAGTCATTACTGAATTTTCCTGTGCGGGGCCGTGCTGGCAACATTTACCGGAGGGTTCGAGCTGCCTGCATCGGGCAGGCGTTCCGCAATACGCAGCACCGCGCTACGCGCGCGCGGATTAAGCACAACCTCGGCCTCATCAGGGTGAATAGCCTTGCCGATCGGCCGCAGCCGAGGGTGCAACTGCGCCTGTGTCACGGCCATGTCGGACGGGAAGTCATCGCCGCGCGCCTGCGTGCGAATAAAACGTTTTACCAAACGGTCTTCCAGGGAGTGAAAGCTGATGACAAGTACGCGCCCGCCGGGTGCCAGAACATCCAGAATGTCGTCCAGGAAGGCTTGCAGGTCATCAAGTTCGCGGTTGATGAAGATGCGGATGGCCTGAAAACTACGCGTGGCCGGGTCCTTACCCTTTTCCCAAGCGGGATTGGCCTTGGCGACGATCTCGGCGAGTTGCCGGGTGCGGGTAATCGGGCTTTGCTCGCGGGCCTTGATAAGGGCGCGGGTGATGCGTTTGGCGTAACGCTCCTCGCCGTACTCGCGCAGTACGCGGATGATCTCGGATTCAGCGGCGCTGGCCAGCCAATCTGCAGCGCTGATGCCGCTGTCCGGGTCCATGCGCATGTCCAGCGGACCGTCATGACTAAAGCTAAAGCCGCGCTCAGGGTTATCGAGTTGCGGTGAAGACACACCCAGATCAAGCACAACACCGTCCACGTTGTGCAGCAGCCCGTGGCTTTGCACATACTCCTTAAGATTCGCGAACGTACCTCGTTCAATCATGCAACGCCCATCCGACACAAATTTCTGCTGTGCTGCTTCAATTGCCTGCGGATCTTTATCAATCGCCAGCAGGCGCCCGCGCGGCCCTAATCTGTTCAATATCGCTTGGGCATGGCCGCCGCGCCCGAAGGTGCCGTCGACGTACACCCCCTCCGGTCTGACGTCCAAACCTTCAATTACTTCATCCAGCAGCACCGGACGATGCGAGTAGCTGTCAGCCATCGTTGCCGGTGCCGCGGCACATCAGAGCGATAAGTTTTTCAAATCGTCTGATAACTCCGTATAGTCCTTGATGTCTTCCGCCATCCATTTATCACGGTGCGCGATCCAGGTGACCTCATTCCAGATCTCAAACTTCTTGCCTTGACCAACGAGTGCGACCTCTCTATCGAGATTGGCCATAGCACGCAACGGGGACGGCAGTAACAGGCGTCCCTGGCCATCTAATTCGCATTCCGTGGCATGGCCGATGAGGATACGGCGTATTTTCTGCGCGGCCTTGTCAAGGCTCGGTAGGCTGTCCAGGGTGTGCTCAATAGCCTCCCAGACAGGCAATGGATACAACCACAAGCAGTGATCTTCGGGGTCAGGATCGATGGTGACAATCAATTGACTATTGGACTCGGCGATCAGGCGCTCACGGTATTTAGCCGGCACGGCCATGCGCCCTTTGACATCCAAAGTTAGCGAATTAATGCCACGAAACAAAGACCATCCCCCCTCATTAAGTTCCCCACGATTCCCCACTTTGTCCCACTTTTATGCACTATAGGGAGATGAACTTGTCCTTGTCAAGCGAAGTTGTGTAAGTAAAGCCTGACGGCGGATGGGGTATTAAAACGGTTGAGTGCGGAGAGCCCCTGTAAGGGCCGTAAAATAGCGGGTGTATTGATGGGGTTAGCAGACGATGTAAATAAAAGAGGGGAGCCGACCTGTAAGCCGGGTTCTGTCGAGAGCAGTCATTCATCTGGGATACACGTCACCGTGTACCTCAAGCAATCTACCCGGTAACAGTGCGGGCCGCACTATCGTTACCCTATTTGA
>JBDSMM010000015.1:0-2639 GCA_039915825.1 Gammaproteobacteria bacterium
AACGTGAATAATTTTCAATACCCGAGCAGTAACCCAATTCCAGAATCATCTCGATGTCGAAACGGGTGCGCATCTCCAGGCGCTGTGCCTCGACGAGTTTATTCTGCGCATAGAACTGTTCAAGGCGTTCGCGCAGATCGACCTTCATCTGTTCGACGGCATTAAGTAAAGTTTGGCGGGGCGTGACGTAATGGCTCTTGGGGTAAATCGTCAGGCGCGGCACACGGCGTAATATCTCGCCGGTGAGCGGGTCAAAATAGGCGAGCGATTCAATTTCGTCATCGAATAATTCGATGCGCACGGCCTCGCGGTCGGACTCCGCCGGGTGCACATCAATCACCTCGCCGCGCACACGATACGTAGCGCGCTGCAATTCAATATCGTTGCGCGTGTACTGCATCTCGGCCATACGGCGCAAAATAAAACGCTGATCTATCTTTTCACCGCGCTTTAAGTGCAGCACCATGCCGAGGTACGATTGCGGATCGCCCAAGCCGTAAATCGCCGATACCGTGGCAACGATAATAGAGTCCTCGCGTTCCAGCAGGGCCTTGGTTGCGGACAGGCGCATCTGTTCAATCTGGTCATTGATCGACGAGTCTTTCTCGATGTAGGTGTCCGAGGTTGGCATATAGGCCTCGGGCTGGTAATAATCGTAGTAAGAGACGAAATATTCGACCGCGTTATTGGGGAAGAACTCGCGCATCTCGGCATAAAGCTGTGCGGCCAGCGTCTTATTCGGTGCCATGATCATGGCCGGTCGCTGCACGGCCTGGATGACATTAGCGATGGTGAAGGTCTTGCCCGAGCCGGTCACGCCGAGCAGGGTTTGTCCGGCCTCGCCGTCACGGATACCTTCCACCAGCTTGGCAATGGCCTGCGGCTGGTCACCGGCGGGTTGAAAACTGGAATTTATCGTAAAAGGAATCATGGGGATTCTGATACTCGCTTGTTTCAAGTATATTACGGGGCCGGATCAAGTCTCAAATCGACGTAGTCTTGTGAAGACGCAGGTTTGTGAATTATCAATTTAAGGGAATTCTCATCTGCACTTTCAGATGCCGTAATTCAAAATTTCAATTAATACCGTAGTAGCGGTTCACTGCTTTCAAAGGGGATTACAAGTTTGGACGTTGAATTATCAAAAAGAGTTCAGAATATAAAGCCCTCGCCTACGCTGACTGTCACGGCACGAGCTGCGGCGCTGAAGGCGGCAGGTAAAGACATCATCGGTCTTGGCGCAGGCGAGCCGGATTTCGATACTCCCGAACACATCAAGCAGGCGGCGATACGGGCCATCCACGCAGGTTTTACCAAGTATACCGCAGTCGATGGCACGGCTGAATTAAAACGAGCCGTGATCAATAAGTTCGCGCGCGACAATGGCCTGAGCTACGCGCCGCATCAGATTTTGGTTTCCGTCGGCGGCAAGCAGAGTTTTTATAACCTGGCCCAAGCCCTGCTTAATCCCGGCGATGAGGTCATCGTCCCCGCGCCGTATTGGGTTTCATATCCCGATATGGTATTGCTTGCCGAAGGCGTGCCGGTGATAGTGTGGGCCGGCATTGAACAAGGCTTCAAGATTACCCCAGCGCAACTCGAAGCCGCCATCACGGCGAAGACGCGTCTGCTGGTGTTGAATACACCGTCGAATCCCACCGGTGTGATGTACTCTATTATAGAACTTGCGGCGCTCGGCGAAGTGCTGCGTCGCCACCCCCGGGTGATGATCGTCAGTGATGACATTTACGAACACATTATCCTTGGCGATCAATCGTTTTGTAACATACTCAACGCCTGTCCGGATTTGTACGACCGCACCATTGTTATTAATGGCGTTTCGAAAAGTTATTCGATGACCGGCTGGCGTATCGGCTATGCGGGAGGACCGCCGAAACTGATCGCCGCGATGAAGAATATTCAGTCGCAAAGCACCTCAAACCCCACGTCCATTTCTCAAGTGGCGGCGCAGGAGGCCCTGGAGGGTGACCAGACCTTCATGCAGGCTTGGGTGGAAGAATTCAAGGTGCGTCACAATGTGGTGTTGGCCGAATTGCAACAGATTAAAGGCGTTCAATGCCTGCCGTCGCAGGGTGCGTTTTATTCCTTTCCAAGAATGCAGGATATCATTGACGGGCTGCCCAGCGTTAATAACGATGTCGAGTTGGCCGAGTATATTCTGGTCAATACGGGTGTTGCCTTGGTGCCCGGCTCTGCCTTCGGCGCGCAGGGCTACATGAGATTGTCGTTTGCCACCAGTATGGAGAATCTGCGCGAGGCGTTGCGACGGATGCGGAAGTTGTTGAATCCCGCGTAATCAAAGCTAGCCCGGATAGAGTGGAACGAAATCCGGGAGATTGATTCCCGGATGCGCTACGCTTCATCCAGGCTACGTTTATTTGATCGCGGCAGTGCGTGGCGTGAGTGAATAGGCGCGTTCATATCACGCAGAATATTCTCCAGCGCGTCCAGGCAGTACGCTACATTTTTCGGATTGCTGGTGTATCCCATCAAGCCGATGCGCCAGACCTTGCCGGCCAATGACCCCAAGCCTGCGCCAATCTCCAGGCTGTAGTCTGCTAACAGACGTGCGCGCACGGCGGCGTCATCAACCCCCTCGGGTATGCAAATGGAATTTA
>JBDSMM010000053.1:0-17861 GCA_039915825.1 Gammaproteobacteria bacterium
GGAAAGGGCCGAACCAGGGCCAGCAAACTCGGCGCATAAATCAATAAGCATTCGGCTGCTTGAAGATGACGAAGGCCGTGCGGATGATGATCCATAGATCGAGCGACAGCGACCAGTTGCGCAAATAGTCGAGGTCGTAGTCGATACGCGCCTTCATCTTGTCCATGGTCTCGGTTTCGCCGCGCAGGCCGTGCACCTGCGCCCATCCGGTAATGCCGGGTTTGACCTTGTGGCGCAGCATGTAGCCTTTGATGTATTTGCGATACATCTCGTTATGCGCCACGGCGTGCGGGCGCGGCCCGACGATGCTCATATCGCCCAGCAGAACATTGAAGAATTGCGGCAACTCATCGAGAGAGGTCTTTCTTAATAAGGCGCCGAAGGGTGTGATGCGCTGATCGCCTTTTTTCGCCTGGGCAATATTCGCTCCGTCCTCACTTACGGTCATGCTGCGGAATTTGTAGACACGGATCTCCTCGCCATTCAAGCCATAGCGACGCTGCTTGAACAGAACATTGCCCGGTGAACTGAGCTTGACGCCCAGTGCGATCAGCAACATTAACGGCGAAAGCACTAGCAAGATAATACTCGCCAAAACAATATCACTTATTTGCTTCGCCGACCCGCCGACACCCAGAAATGGGCTTTCTGTAATGGCTACGACCGGAATGCCCTTGATAGAATCCATGCGCGGTTGAATTAAATCAAAAATAAATATATCGAGCACAAAGTAGGTAGACGCCGTGGTGTCGTATAAATCCTGCAACAACTGCATGATCTGCGGGCGGGACGACATGGGCAGGGCGATGTAGATTATGTCGATCCTGTGTTGCCGGACATATTCCGCAAGATCGCTCATTCCACCCTCCACCTTGGGCTCGCAATCTTTACCGCCGTTCAACCTCGTTGCATTTCTATCGTCAAAGAACCCCTTAACCTCCATGCCCAGATGCGGGTCATCCTTTATTCGCCTGGCCAGTTGCAGGCCCAGCTCATTCATGCCGGCAATGACAACCTTACGCTGGCTATCGGTTAATTTAATAATTTTTGAGCGTAGCGTGCGCGCCAGGATATGCGCAAGGAATAATAAAGGGGGTGTGATGATAAACCAGATCATCAGTACATGATTCGAATATTCGGCGTACAACTCCGTCGCATAGCCGAGCAAGAGCACCACGCCAACGACAAGTACCCACGCGATGAGAATGTCCTGTACATGCGCCAGCAAATGGACCTTGCGCAGTGACCGCATTAACGGAACTTTTTCAAAAAGCTGAGAGGAAATGAAGAAAACTATTATGGCAAGCACCAGATAATAGCCGTCGAATTTGATTCCGGATAACAGCGTGACCAGCGTCAATAGGACCACAATAACCAACGGGTTCAGCAGTCGTTCCCATATCGTGATGTGAGGTAATTCATTACCAATCATTTTATTATCCTGGTGTTGCAGCCATAGCCGCGTGCCTTGTTACTGCGCGGCCTGCCCGATGCACACGGGCTCTATCTCCTATGTGGTAGTGCTAATGCGCTGTGAAAAGCATAGCAAGCGGCGTGCCAGTCGCCGCAGCCTGTGTCTGCAACACGTCTGTAAGTAATGGGTCGGTCGCTTACACATGAAAAATCCATGCGAACGGAGCCGTGTTTAGGGCGGGCGAGTAACTTAATGGAACTGCACCAACATCCCCTGTTGTGCGCATTTTCATATCTGTTGAAAAGTGTTTAATCTAGTCGAGGCAAGTCAACATACAGTCAACCCGCAGCCTTGCGAATATATTATAACTGCGGTTCATCTTTGCACGAAGTATCTGAACGTAAGCTGAACCAGCAGCTAAACAACCCCTCGTTAGCTTATCGGTTTAGACTAAAGTATAGCTTACCTTAAGCTTTACGCTGCGGGTTTGCAGCGCTAGGGCTAATATTCGGTATTAAAAATCCACCCGTACGGAAGCTGTCACAACATTGTCATCGTAACCTGCGTTTGCTGTGGTCGAGCGACGATCTTCATTCTGATAAGACAGTGCCATCAGCGTATTACGAAATGGTGAATAGCCCAACGAAATACTGGCTATGCGTAAGGTGTCTTCGCGATTGTCCGTGGCACCCGGCGCTCCCGGCAAAGCGGACGTCCCCGCCCCCTCAAAATTAAATCTTTCATGGGACAAGCGGCCCTGCACAATGGTTTTTTCCGTCGGCGACCAACTGGGTGTAATGCTGACCCCGCGGGTTACGGTATAACTTGACACTAAATCTTCCGTGGACAGTACGCGGCGGAAGGCCGAAAAGCTGATTAGCGTCTTGGCTGTCACGCTCCAATCGTAGATCACACGCCCGGTAAACCCGTCGAAGTCCCGGAACGCGGAGTCGTTCTGGTCACGCTGAACATAACCTATACTGCCATTGATGTGGGATTTGCTTCTGCTGTAGTCCACTTCGGCATTGATTTCGGACTGTTCGAAGTCGTTGTCGACCGGGCCGGTGTCCCCAATATCGCCTTCAGTAAACCTGGCCTCCAAGTCAACAAAATTATCGGCACGGCTGGTGTAGCGCACGCCGATCTTGCTGGTGTTCTCATCGCGGTTACGGTCAGACAGCACATCACGGCGCAGATCGAACCCTTCAAGCCCGCCATGCAGCTCCAGGCCTGACCCAATTTCATAATTCGCGTTGACAAATTGTGTCCTGCGCACCTGTTGGTCACGCACCCTGCTCTGCAACAGACCGAAGCTTGATAGCGTTTCCCGGTAAGTAAAGCCGGCATCGCCATTCCAATGATTGCCGACTTCCCACTGCAAGGTAGCGTTGGCGTTGGTTCCGGTAAAATTCAGAAAATCGAAGCGGGTAAATGAATTGCGCTCAATGCCGATGCCCAACAGCAGCCGTTGGCGACTGAAGCGCAAGTCTGCATCTAACCCCGCCTCAACGCGATAAATGGTATCGGATCTGTCCGTTGTCCCGATGGCCGCAATGGTCTCGGCATCGCCAAGATCGTCCGAAAGCCGGAAGATGTTGTCGTCGTAGGTGGTGCTGGCGGATATGTGCGGCTGAAACGTGTCGCCTTCCGCGGCGCTCGCGTATTGGGATAAGGGGAATAACATGCATAATACGATGCACGATTCGATTAAATTGTTGCGTGCGGCGCGCCGGATTTTGTTCACTCAGAGTTCCTTTAATCTTATAGTTGTTTCGCGTGCATCCTTACCGGTTACCTATCTTTGCCCTTAAATCAGTTGTATTTAAGTGTGCTTAACCCAGATAAAGGCCGGTTAAATTCTTTGCTGTTCCAGATGCTATAATATTCATTTAGTTGAAGCAATAAATATATGATGCGGCTGGTTATGCGTCATTTGCTACTTGCATGTGATGACATTCCAGGAAATGCTGCGATAATTTCAATAAGATGCAACTGAACCATGAGGTTTGCCATGCTTGCAGCCAGTCAAACTGAGCGTCCCGCACTGATTCCGCCCCACGGCGCAACGCGTGTGTTGCTGCATTCCTGCTGCGCGCCCTGTGCGGCCGATATCATGAGTGAAATGACGCGCTCGGGCGTCGACTACACTATCCTGTTTTACAATCCCAATATCCACCCACAGAGCGAATATCTGCTGCGTAAATCTGAAAATATGCGTTATGCGGACAAGCTTGGGGTTCCCTTTATAGACCTCGATTACGACACCGATAATTGGTTTGCGCGCACTAAGGGGCTGGAATACGCGCCAGAGCGCGGCGAACGCTGCACGGCATGTTTCGACATGCGCTTCGAGCGCAGCGCGCTTTATGCACTGGAACATGGGTTCTCGGTTTTCACCAGCAGCTTGGGCATCTCGCGCTGGAAAGATATGGAGCAGATTAATCAATGCGGCGAGCGGGCGGCGGCGCGCTACGAAGGTTTAAGCTACTGGATCTTCAACTGGCGCAAAGGCGGCGGTAGCCAACGCACCGTTGAAATCTCCAAGCAGGAAAATTTTTACCAGCAGGAATATTGCGGATGCATCTACTCACTGCGCGACACCAATCGCCATCGCAAGGCGGGCGCCCGCGAGAAAATAAAGTTTGGCGTTAAGTTTTATGGAAAGGAGTAGTACATCCTGTACGGGCGATTAAATATGAGTATCGACCCAGGATATGCTGTAGCTGCGCAAAGACAGAAAAATTCTAGTACTAACCCAAACCGGCAGCAGCACTGGGTGTTTGTCGTTACACCAGGAGTCTTCAATCCAATGGTTTTTAACTCACGAGCATGAGCAACACGACCCACTCTCCCAACATCCGTCGGCACCAAGCCAGCGTCACCCGTCAGCGCCGAGCGGCGCTGAACGGACACGAGAGCGTTATATTGTGGTTCACCGGGCTTTCCGGGGCCGGGAAATCGACCATTGCGCATGCCGTTGAGGAAAAGCTTTATCACATGGGCTGCCGCACCTTTGTCTTCGATGGCGACAATGTAAGACACGGCCTGTGTGCCGACCTTGGCTTTACCGCGCAAGACCGCGAAGAAAATGTTCGGCGCGTCAGCGAAATGGCCAAGCTATTCAACGAGGCGGGCGTAATCGCGCTTACCGCATTCATTTCACCGTTCCGCGCGGATCGAAAACGCGCGCGCGAATTGGTGCCCGAAGGTGATTTCATCGAAATATATTGCCGCTGCTCGCTTGCCGTGTGCGAGCAGCGCGACGTTAAGGGTTTATACGCGAAGACGCGTGCGGGCGAGATCAAGGAATTCACCGGGATATCGTCGCCCTACGAAGCGCCAGAGCAGCCTGAGTTAATCCTCGACACTGACCAACTTCCCTTGGAAGATTGTGTAAACCGCGTTGTCGACCTGTTATTGAGCAAAAGTATCCTGCGGATCGTCGATAACAACCGGATGGCTTGAAAGGTTAAACCGCTGTTTCAGTTCGATCAGAGTGCGTACTGCGGGGTATAACGCTCACGGGTTTCACGGGTACCGACGCACCCGGACGAATAGCATCCATCCGCCGCACCTCGGTATCGGATAGCTGATGACCTATGACGCAAAACTCCACAGCAAGGCTTAATACCGCAAGGATTCCGCATACGGCCATAACTATGTGCCGGCTATTTACAAGCGGCAGTTCCCGAACAACCGCCGTGCTGTCTTCGATTAAATCTTCAGCGTAGCGTATGTCGGGTCTGCGTGTTTCCAGTGAAATGACCTTTGCTGACATAGTAGACTCACTTTACTATCGATGCGTAGGGTAGTCAGCGCTTTCCTCAGCGATATTGCCCATGGATATAGTAGCGCGAGTAAGCTTGAAATGGTGGGCCGTGTGCGGATCGAACGCACGACCATCGGATTAAAAGTCCGGTGCTCTACCGGCTGAGCTAACGGCCCTGGAAGAAGGGTGACATAGTTTAATAGTAGTCGGGGGAGAATGCCACGAAGTATGGAAAGATTCCCGGCTGAGTCGAGCATACTTATTGGTAAATCGTTGGATCAACCAGTCTGGCTGCTTTAAAACCTGCGGCGCGCAGACGGCAGGCGTCGCATGTGGCGCAGGCGCGTCCGCGATCATCGGCGCTGTAGCATGAGACTGTTATAGAAAAATCTACGCCGAGGCGCGTGCCTTCAGTAACAATTTGTCCCTTGCTCATCTGGATCAATGGCGTGTGGCAGGTAAAGCTTTGCCCCTCCGCACCAGCCTTGGTGGCAAGTTTGGCTAGCCTCTCAAAGGCGGTGATGAACGCAGGGCGGCAATCGGGGTAACCGGAGTAATCAACTGCATTTACGCCAATAAAGATATCGCTCGCCTCAATCACTTCGGCCCAACCCAGGGCTATGGCCAGAAAAATGGTATTGCGCGCGGGCACGTAGGTTACCGGTATACCAGGCTCATGTTGTTGCGGCACACTGATCGCGCTGTCGGTAAGTGCGGAGCCGCCGATGCTGCCGAGGTCGATCTTGATGACTTTGTGCTCTACCGCCCCCATGCTGGCAGCCACTTGCACAGCGGCTGTTAATTCTGCGTTGTGCCGCTGGCCGTAATCCAGGCTCAAGGCGTAACAGGCAAAACCTTGCTCGCGGGCCAAGGCAAGCACGGTTGCCGAGTCCAGCCCGCCTGACACCAACACCACTGCCCTGGATTTCGCTTCAGTCATAATTATTTTTGCAGATGAATCCGGTCACCGTTCGAATTTTTAGTAACTGCAGTAATCGGGGTATTTATTTACCCGCCACACTGCCCCATAAATATTTGTGCAATTGAATTTGCAGGCGTACCGGCAGGCGATCCTCCAATATCCAGTCTGCGAGAGCAGTCGCATCAAGCTGCTGGTGGCTGGGCGAGAACAAAACTTCGCAACATTCAGCGAGATGATATTGATCAAGCATGGCTTTGGCCCACACGTAATCAGCGCGGTCGCAGAGCACGAACTTGACCTGATCGTGTTGGCGCAGGTATGCAATATTGCCATAAAGATTTTTTTCCAGTTCGCCCGAGCGCGGCGTTTTCAAATCCATGACCTTGACGACTCGCGCATCGACCGCAGATATATCCAGCGCACCGCTGGTTTCCAGCGAGACTTCGTAACCGGCATCGCACAATTGTGCAAGCAGGGAAAGACAAGCCTGCTGCGCGAGCGGCTCTCCGCCGGTCACCGTGACATAGCGGGCTCGATATTCAGCCACGGTACTGAGAATGTCAGGCAGCTCCATTTTCTGCCCACCATGAAAGGCATAGGCAGTATCGCAATAATGGCAGCGCAACGGACATCCGGTCAGCCGAACAAAAACGGTGGGCAATCCTACCGTGCGCGTTTCACCTTGCAGTGAATAGAAAATCTCGGTAATGCGGAGGGTTTGAGGTACAACTTTTGCGTTTGATGATATTGACATGCGATATACGAACAGGGGCGCAAGAATTTTTAACTTTTATCTTTCCCCGTGTATCTGCCGTTAACTAATGGCCTTCTTTTTTCATTTTTTGTAAGCGGGTTTCGGCCAGTTGTGCGGCCGCACTGCCCGGATAATTCACCTTCACATCGTCCAGCGCTTTACGCGCCTCGCTCCATTGCCCTAATTCATAATGGACAAATCCGATTTTGAGTGTGGCGTCCGCGCGTTTTGCAGTGTTTGGGTAACGTTCCAGCAAGGTTGTAAAGGCAGCCTGCGCATCTTCGAATTTACGCTTAACGTAATACGCCTCGCCGAGCCAGTACTGGGCATTGTCGGCATTGCTTTCCTGCGGATAGCGCGTTAAGTACTCATTAAAACCGGCAATTGCGCTATCGTATTGACCCTTCTTGAGAAAACCGAAGGCCTGTTGGTACGCAAGCTGCTCAGCTGACCCCGGCCCGGTCGGCCCCGTAGGGGCGTTCGAGCCCGGCTCCCTATTAGCGGGTTGCGCAGACTGATTGTCGGTCACTGGTGGTAAGGGATTTCCAACACTATCAATACCCGCTTCACTGTCCATGATTGCGGATATTGGAACGTCTGAATTAGCAGCGCCTGGCGGGGTAAACTCCGGAGCCTGCACGGGTGGCAAGGGCGGCGGGGTGGCAGCGCGCTGTTCCATTTCACCTAAGCTGTTTTTCAAGGTCTTGATAGCGTGACCCTGCACCTCGATGTCACCCTGCAGGCGCTGCATTTCCTGCTGCAGGGATTCGAGGCGTAGAACCATATCCGCCATGCCCTGATTTTCCCAGAGTTGCTCCAAGCGACTCAGGCGCTCTTTCGTGGAAAGATCGCTCAGGTCTTCCACGGCCCCTACCGGCACTGTGAAACAGGAAAATAGCAAGCCTCCCGCGAGGCAGAGGCTTGCATGGCGGCCTTTACTTAACACCGGCACAGGCTTTTGCATTACCCGAATCGCATCACGTCCATGCCGAACCGGCAGGACATTATTTAGCGGGCGCCGTAGACAAATTCGACGCGGCGATTGTACTGCCAAGCATCCTCATCATGACCGGTTTCGGCTGGCTTCTCTTCGCCGTAGCTGATGGTTTGAATCTGGTTGGCAGCGACGCCTTCAGCAAGCAGCAATTGACGTACGGCATTCGAGCGACGCTCGCCCAAGGCCAGATTATATTCGCGCGAACCACGCTCATCGGCATGGCCTTCCAAGGATACGGTCTGGCCTGAATTGCCGGCCAGGTACTTGGCGTGGGCGGAGATGGTGGGGCGGTCGCTCTGGGTAACTTCAGTGCTGTCCAGATCGAAATAAACTACGCGCTTTTGATTATACAGCGCACTGGAAGGATCGCTGTACGGGTCGCCGCCGACACCGCCCTGCTGGGTGCCATCAGTGGTTACGCCATTATTGGCATTCAGGTCATCGACCTTGGCGCCGCCCTTGGGCGTCTTGCTCGCGCAACCAAACATGAGAATGGCGGACAGCGCGATGAATAATAATTTTGTAAAAACTTTCATGAAGAACTCCTATTTTATGATTTAATTATGATTGGTTACGGTTGATTAAAAGTTGAATTCACGGTCAATTTACGTCCAAACGGAGACCACACTGCCTCACGCACATCGCCTTCCTGCAACACCAGGCTTTGACGCACGCGTCCGTCGATGGACACCGCCGCCAATTCGCCCTGCGCCCCTTCGTTGGTGGCGTAAAGTATCATACTGCCGTTGGGTGCGAAACTCGGAGATTCATCAAGCGATCTGTCGGTTAGCACCCGCACCTCGCCGCTCTGGATATTTTGCACCGCGATACGGTACGTGCTGCCCTGACCTTGAATCATGGCGAGCATATCCCCGTTAGGCGAGAACACCCCCTTGGCGTTGTAATCTCCTTCAAAAGTAATGCGCTGGGCGGTGCCACCGCTAGACGACATTCGATAAAGCTGCGGACGCCCGCCACGATCAGAAGTAAAAACCAGAGCGTTTCCGTCGGGTGACCAGGTAGGTTCAGTATCAATGGCTGCATTCGTCGTCAGACGCGTCAGTGCCTTACTGGCCAAGTTTAACACATAGATTTCGGGATTGCCGTCCTTGGATAGCGTCATAGCCAGCCGGCGGCCGTCCGGCGAAAAGGCTGGCGCGCCATTCAACCCCGGGTAAGAGGCGACCAGGTCACGGCGGCCACTGGAGACATCCTGCACGTAAATCTGCTGGCGGCGGTTTTCAAATGACAGGTATGCAAGGCGAGTGCCATCTGGTGACCAGGCGGGCGACAATATGGGTTGCTTGGAGGTTAAAATAGTCTGCGAGTTGTAGCCATCGGAATCGGCGACCTGCAACGAATAGGTTTGACCACGCTTGGCGCCCGAGGCGGTGACGTAGCCAATGCGCGTATTGAACGCACCCGGCTGGCCAGTCAGTGTCTCGTAAATAATGTCGCTGATTTGATGCGCGACGGTACGTAATTCCTGTGCGCCACTGGTAAACCGGTAGCCCGTCAACTGGGCGCCCCGAAATACATCGAACAACTCGAATCGCACTTCGTATTGACCGGGACCGATAGCGCGAATATTGCCCACGACCAGGTTGTCCGTGCCCAGCGCGCGCCAGTCGCCGAAATTAACCTCTGCCGCAGCATGCGGACGCGCCAATAAATCGCGTTCGGGCAACGGGGCAAAGCGCCCACTGCGTCGCAAGTCGCTAGCCACAATCGCGGCGATATCCTCAGGCACTGCAGTTTCCTGACCAAACGGTACGATGGCAATCGGTAAAGCGCCTTCCACACCCTCGGTAATGTTAATAGTAAGCGCCGCCGTGGCACTGCCCAAGGGCAGCAACAGGCTTAAAATGCAAATAAGAAAAAATCGTATGGACATAAATACCTCGGTGGCATTATCCCGTTCCCGACAACTCATCCACAGGATGGCTGGTTAGGGATGCTGCCAACAGTAATGGAAAAAGAAAAGGCGGCCACACTTCCTAAGCTTGAATGCATTACAGCCGGCAAGACAGTGTGTTCACGCATATCAGTAGCTACGTCGCTATAGTCACTCACGGTGCTTCCTGCACTTTGGATACGGCTGCATCGTTATTCAAGCCTAGCTGATCTTCCAGCCCACGGCTATGGGGTAAAGACAAAATCCAGCTCACCATTAAGATACTCGAACACTGCGGGATCAGGGGGTAATGGCAAGGGCGAGGCCTTTAGCACGGCCCGTTCTACGGAACGGTCGAACACGTCATCGCCGCTACTCGCGACCACCCTAGCGTCCGTTACGCCACCGCCCGGAACGAGCGTCACGCGAATCGTGCATGACATACCCGGCCGCGCCCCCGGCGGCCGTAGCCAGTTGCGAGTTACCTTTTGCTTGATCAAGGCCGTGTAGCGCGCGAGTTCGCTCAGTACTGCCTGTTCCCTTGCCTCGGCGTCCTCCGCTGCTACTTCAGACTCAATCTGCTTTTGTAGCTGATCCTCGAACTCGCGGCGTTTGCGCGCCTCTTCATCCGCTTTATGCCTCTTCTCCGCATCAATTTTACGTTGTGTTTCGGCTTCCGCCAAGCGCTTTTCTTCGGTGATGCGTTTCTGCTCGGCCTCTTTGCGTTGCTCATCCTTGAGTTCGTCTATGCGTTTTTCTTCCTCTTCGCGCTTTTGCTCCATCGCTGCGCGTTCCTGCTTTGCCTGCTCTAGACGCGCGGTCTCGGTCACCTGGTCTTTTTTTAACTGCTCCAGACGCGCGGCCTCTATCTGTTGCTGTTTCGTGGTCTCCTCTGCTATTTTTTTCCGCTGACTTTCCAGCTCAGTCATACGGTTTTCTTCTTCCTGGCGCGCCTTTTGAGCCTGCTCTACCTGCTCATCAAGTTTCTGCTGACGATCTTGCTCCTGCTGCTTCTTGCGCAAGTCTTCCTCTTTCTTGCGGCGCATCTCGGCCTGCACCTTGGCCTCGTTCACCACTGCGGCCTGCACTACGTCGACCTTCTTGCCGGGCGCCTGCGGCGCCAGCTTGGGCGTCCAGTCCAGGCCCACGATGAGCAGGCCGATGAGCACCAGATGTATCAGCACCGCATAGATTAAGGGGCGTGCATTTTCGCCTAATTTTTTGAACATTAAGCGCGACTCACTTGGTAGCAGATTTCACAGGGGATTCGGTCACTAAACCAACGGAGGGCGCTCCCGCACCTTGCAAAAGCGACATAACGGCGACCACTTCGCCGTAATTGACGTTCTTGTCGCCTTTCACCATCACCGGTGTGGTCGGCTGATTGCGCAGCACTGCCGCAACCCGGTTCATTAACGTATCAGGGTCGATGGGCTTTTCGCGGCTTTCGCCGACACTGAGAAAATAATCTCCACGCGCATCCACGGTGACGACCAACGGCTCCAATTGCTCGGGTTCGATAGGCTCGGAGGCAAGCTGCGGTAAATCAACCTTCACACCTTGGGCGAGCAGCGGCGCGGTGATCATGAAGATGACCAGCAACACCAGCATCACGTCGATGTACGGCACAACGTTCATTTCGGCCATGGGACGTTTACGGATGCGCTGACGGAGGGCCATTAAACGTGCGCCTGGCGTTGCAGTATGGTGGAAAATTCTTCCAGGAAGGCATCATAGCGGCTGATGAGGCGCTCCACATTACTGGCAAATGCGTTATAAGCAATCACCGCCGGAATAGCGGCGAACAAGCCCATGGCCGTGGCGATCAGGGCCTCGGCAATGCCGGGGGCAACCAAGGCCAGCGTGGCCTGCTGCACATTAGCCAGGCCGCGGAAGGAGTTCATAATGCCCCACACCGTGCCGAACAGGCCAATATAGGGACTGGTCGAACCCACCGTAGCCAGAAATGGCAGGTTCACCTCCAGCTTGTCGATCTCGCGCGACAGGGCCACCCGCATGGTACGTTGCGCACCCTCCACCATGTCCATGGGCTCGATACCGGTCTGCTGACGCAGGCGTGCGAACTCCTTGAAGCCGGCCTCGAAGATGGCCTCAACGCCTTCGGTACGCTCGCCCCGCGCGATCTGTGTGTAAAGTGCATTCAAGTCCTTGCCCGACCAGAAACGCCCCTCGAATTCGTCGGCTGCCACACGCGCCTGCTGCAGCGCGGCGCGCTTACGGAAGATCATGGTCCAGGAAACCATGGAGGTGACTAATAACAGCACCATGACCAACTGTACGAGTACGCTCGCGTTAAGTACTAAATGGACTATCGATAAATCAGTGGTGACTGGCACAGAGAATCTCCGCAAGAAGGTGTGCTGGTAGGGGGCCCGGGTTCCAGCTTAACGCATTGACGCAGGCGATTTTTATCTGACCGGTGCACAAGATAACATTATCATCGCTGCTCATTATCTTTTGTTCGAAGGTCAGGGTAGTTCTGCTGTGTTGGAGAATTATTACGCTGACGTTCAGTTGTTGATTAAAACGTCCCGGCCGGAGAAAATCCAGTGTGGCGCTACGCACTACAAAAACAATGCCTTCCTGGCGCGCTAAATCGTCCTGCTCGAAACCCATGCTGCGCAGCCATTCGGTGCGTGCGCGCTCCATAAATTTGAGATAGTTGGCGTAATAGACCACGCCACCAGTATCCGTATCTTCATAATATACCCGAACCGGCCATACAAACTCACTCAATGGGGGCTCCGCTACCTTACATTTATGCAACGAGGTGATACGCGACGTGAATATCTTTGCATAGAGCTGCATCGAACCCGAAGATGAGAAATAACATCGCTAATTATATTTTCTATGCAACGCAGATGCCAGCTAAAATTCAGCGAGGCTAGCCTATTACAACGTGCGAATTACTCACCCGTCTCGAATAAATCCCTGTCGGGCTGTTGCGGCAACCCGATTTGCAGGTGTGCATTCGGGCAAGATAGACCGAAATGCAGATATGCCGCACGCGTGACTACCCTGCCGCGAGGGGTGCGCATGATAAAACCTTGCTGAATCAAAAACGGTTCCAGCACATCCTCGATGGTGCCGCGCTCCTCGCTGATCGCTGCCGCGAGGCTATCGATGCCGACCGGTCCACCCTCGAATTTTTGAATCATGGCTAATAAAAGTTTGCGGTCCATCATGTCGAAACCGTTACTGTCGACATCGAGCAGATCCAGCGCTCGATCGGCAACCTGACTATTGATAAAACCCTCAGCGCGTACTTGGGCAAAATCGCGCACCCGCCGCAACAGACGATTGGCGATACGCGGCGTGCCGCGCGAACGGCTCGCGATCTGCGCGGTACCGTCCGCATCGATTTGTACGCCAAGAATACCGGCGGAGCGTTGTACAATCGAACATAATTCCTGCGTTGAATAAAACTCCAGGCGCTGCACGATGCCGAAACGATCACGCAACGGTGACGTCAGTAGACCCGCGCGCGTAGTCGCGCCGATCAGCGTGAACGGTGGCAGGTCGAGCTTGATTGAGCGTGCCGCCGGGCCTTCACCGATCATGATATCGAGCTGATAATCCTCCAGGGCCGGATAGAGCACCTCTTCGATAACCGGGCTCAGGCGGTGAATCTCATCGACGAATAGTACGTCGTTGGGTTCAAGATTGGTCAACAGCGCGGCCAAATCGCCGGGGCGTTCCACCACCGGGCCGGAGGTAGATTTGATATTCACGCCCAATTCGTTGGCGATAATGTGCGCGAGCGTGGTCTTGCCCAGCCCTGGTGGCCCAAAAATGAGCACATGATCGAGCGCCTCGCCGCGCGCCCGGGCAGCGGAGATAAAAATATCCATTTGCTCGCGTACCGCCGTTTGACCGATATAATCCGCGAGGCGCTGCGGACGGATCGTGGCCTCTTGCACATCGTGCTCACGTGCCTGGGCTTGCGGGGTAATTAAACGGTCGCTTTCAATCACGATGTAACCTCAATTGTGCAGAGCTCTTACTAAAAAACTGAGCCGTAGCGTGCGCGGTGCGCGCGAATCAAATCTTCGCCCTACGTGCGCACAGCGCACACTACAATTGCCAGGCAAATTTAGCTTCTTACCAAAGCCTGCAAGGCGCGGCGGATAAGCTGTTCGCTGCCTAACTGGTTGGCCTCGCCATCGGTGCTAATGGCGTGCACCATGCGGCTCGCCTCTTGCGGCTTGTAGCCGAGCGTTATCAAGGCACTGACGGCGTCGTTCATGGCATCGCTGTTGCCTTGTTTAGACCCTGCCGCACCAGCGATATCGCCGCTTAAAACATGCGCGCCATTCTGCCAGTCGGACAACCGGTCACGCATTTCCAGAATGAGACGCTCGGCGGTTTTTTTACCGATGCCCGGCAGACGCACCAAGCTCGCACTGTCATTGTTCTGTACACAGCGCGCAAAACCATCGGCAGAAATACCGGATAAAATTGCCAGCGCCAGCTTGGCACCGACGCCACTTACTTTAATGAGACTGCGAAACAACGCGCGCTCGGACTCACTGCCAAAACCAAATAGCAAATGCGCATCGTCGCGCACTACGAGATGCGTGTGCAGCGTGACCTGTTCGCCGACTGCCGGTAATTCGTAAAAGGTCGTCATCGACGCCTCGATCTCATAACCGACACCCTGCACATCGAGCAACAGGTAAGGCGCCTGGCGGGCGAGCAGCGTTCCCCGCAAACGTCCGATCACCGTACCCGGCCTCGGCGCAACACTCTTATGCCACCGATCTGCTTAAGCACCTGGCGCATATGGCAGTGGCATAGCGCGGCCGCGAGTGCATCGGCGGCATCGGCTTGAGGCGTCGCGGATAATTTAAGCAAGACTTTTACCATGTGCTGGATTTGTTCCTTGGTGGCATTGCCCTTGCCGACAATCGCCTGCTTGATCTGTGCGGGGGTGTATTCATGCACCGGCAGAGATTGCGTAACGCCCGCACAAATCGCCGCGCCGCGCGCCTGCCCCAACTTCAGTGCGGTGTCGGCATTGCGATGCATGAACACCTGCTCCACCACCATTTCAGCGGGCTGATAGGTCGCCACAATTTCGCAGATGCCGTCAAAGATAACCTTCAAGCGCTCAGGTAACGTTCCGTCAGGAATACGCACGCAACCACTGCCGATGTAGGAAATGGTCGTCCCACTAATATCAATAATACCAAAGCCGGTAATGCGCGAACCGGGGTCGATGCCGAGGATGCGCGTCACAGCGGCGCTTCGCCGTAAGTGTTTTTTAACAAGATGCCGGCTAATAGTTTCGTCAAGATTCGGTAACGCGTTTACCCATACACATCTTCATCGGTTTTTTAAAATTCATTTATACTGCCTGGGCTAAAACTTCTTCTGAAATATCGGCATTGGAATACACATTCTGCACATCGTCGAGATCTTCAAGCATATCCAAAAATTTAAGCATCTTTACCGCGTCATCCGTATTTAATGCCGCGCTTATGGAGGCGCGCATGGTCACCTCAGCCTGCTCCGGAATGAGCTCGGCGGCGAGCAGGGCTGCTTTAACCTGGGTAAATTCTTCGGGCGTTGTGAGTATTTCTATAGAGCCGTCATCGGCCGTGATGACATCAAGTGCACCGGCCTCCAAAGCAACCTCCATAAGCTTGTCTTCGTCGACGCCAGCCGCATAACTCAGCAAACCGACCTTGCTGAATAAATACGCGACCGATCCGTCCGTGCCCATGTTACCGCCGCACTTTGTAAAGGCATGGCGCACATCGGCTACCGTGCGTACGCGATTATCCGTCATGCAATCCACCATTACCGCTACGCCACCTGGACCATAGCCTTCATAACGGATTTCCTCATAATTATCGCCGTCTGCCGCGCCCGCGCCGCGTTTAATGGCGCGGTCTATGGTGTCGCGCGTCATGTTATTGATGAGCGCTTTATCGATGGCGGTACGCAGGCGCGAATTGGCCTTGGGGTCAGGGCCGCCCAGTCGTGACGAAGTGGTAATTTCGCGGATTAATTTAGTAAAAATCTTGCCGCGTTTAGCATCTTGCGCGCCTTTGCGGTGCTGAATGTTGGCCCACTTGCTATGCCCTGCCATAAAACCCCGTACCTCACTCTAACGTATGCCCGCTTAATAGCATATTTTGTTTATTTTAGCACTTACCGTCAGTTTGCTCCCACCTTGGTTTGGCAAACGTTTATATTTGCATCAGCGTTGATCCTGTTGCGCGATAAAGCATCCTGTTTTAAGAAAAGCGCACAGCTGGCGCGCCACAGTTTCCGAAAATAACAAACCTGTGTGCGAAACCGGCAGTATGATATGTTCGGTCATGCCGGGCAGATACGTTTCCTGCACGGCTACCGTGCCGTCATTGGGACGCGGCAAATCTCTCACAATCAAGCCTCCACCCATGCGCAAACTTCCCGCGATCACACCCAGCTCGCGGCCACCATTCCAGCGGTGTATATCGCTGAGCAGACCCTGATCCAGGCTGCGGCCGAACAGCCAGCGGCCTAAATATTGACTTAAACGGTGCGCCACATGACTCCCGGCACAAGGTGTGCCCAGCAACACAATGCGGCCGGAATGGCGCTCGGGAAAATCCTGAAATAAACGCAGAATCACCAGGCCGCCCAGACTGTGCCCGACAAAATGGATGGTTGCATCTTGATTGAAAGTACGTGTGAACTCATGCAGGCGGGCCGCGTTCGCATCGATACTATTGCGCATTGTCGGGTAGGTGAATTGCACAACCTCATAGCCGCAACGGCGCAACCGTCTGCGCAATAACAGCATATCGATACCCGTCATCCACAGGCCGTGTACGACGACCACTATTTCTTTCACGAGCTATTTATCTTTGGCATATGAGGCTCATCTTGTTCCCTCCCCCTTAACGGGGGAGGGCTAGGTGGGGGTGGAGCTTGAGTTGTAGTTGTGAAATTATCACCCCCATCCCAGCCTTCCCCCGTCAAGGGGGAAGGAGCTTTATGCAGGCCGGATCAAGCGAAGTGGATTCGACAAGCTAAAGGTTGCCCCACTATTATTAGAGTTTTTATTTTTACCGTGCAGGTGGAACTTTCGCCAATAGCGAGTGTGTGTGCTGCTTGATGGCGTCACCAACCATGACGCAGTTCACCTTCCCCGCCGTGCCACTTTTGATACCCTCCTGACGCGCATTATTAAATAGCACGTGTGCTTTGGCTGGATCGCCATAGTTTCCGCGCCCAATAGCAAGAGCCAGGCCACTGCTTAGTTGATTTGACTCCTTAAGGACAACCTTGCAGACATCAGCCGCGCCGGTGAGATAACCCACGGTGGTCAGAACGATCAACGCGTCAGCGGAGTCAGCACCGTTAGCGTGAACATGGAATGCGGCGGCAATGACGATGGCGAATAGTTTGACGGTAATAGCTCTATGTTTCATTTATTTCTCCTTATGAAAAAACTGAACGGCCTTCGACGCGTAGTGCAAATATGTTCGTTCCAGGGACGAGATACAGGACGGGACTTACATATGGACGAAGGAGGGACTCGGATTGCTCCTGAGCCGCAGCGAGAAGACCTTCGTTTGCCTTGAGCATGCGGAATGTGGCCCACGCATAGAATGCCGTGATGATGACCAGAAGGCTATTTAGAATCACCAATAGCATGAAGACCTTAACTAAAAATATACCCCAGTAGAGTCTGAGCCATGATGTTGAAAAAAGCTATGCCCAATCATCTTAGAAATATCTCCGTATTGTAGAATCCTTCAGCCCTATTTTTGTCATAACCTAAGCCATGAATCATCACAACCACAACAGGAGACAGTAAATGCCTAGCATTATTATTACAGGAGCGAATCGCGGCTTGGGTCTGGAGTTTGCGCGGCAGTATGCGGCGGATGATTGGCGTGTGTTCGCCTGTTGCCGGGAACCGCAACAAGCGAAGGAACTGCACGGGTTGGCGAAGCAGCATGGAAACCTTACCGTGCACGGCGTCGATGTGAAAAATCACAAGCAGATCGACGCGCTGTCCGGCGATCTTTCTTCCGAAAAGATCGATGTCATTATCAACAATGCCGGCGTTTACCGCGACAGCATTTTTCGCG